>CAUHBW010000401.1 GCA_959604115.1 uncultured Bilophila sp.
GGTAGACGATCGCCGCCGGAGTGTCCGCCGGAAGCTCGCCTTCGTCGGCAAGTTCGCGCATCAGGCCGCCGATGCGCCCGGTGCTGAGGAAAAAGGCCAGCGTCGCGCCGGTGCGGGCGAAGGCGGCGGCGTTTTCGCTCTTGGGCATGGGGGTTCTGCCGGGCGTGCGGGTGAGGACGACGCTCTGGCTCACGTCGGGGCAGGTGAGTTCGCACCCGAGCGCGGCGGCGGCGGCGAACACGCTGCTTACGCCGGGGACGATGGACGAGGCGACGCCCCTGTCGGCAAGCGCGCGGATTTGCTCGTTGATCGCGCCGTACACGGCGGGGTCGCCGGTGTGCAGGCGCACGACGCGCTTCCCGGCGAGGGCGGCGCGGCTCATGGCCTCGACCTGTTCCCCGAGGTTCATGGCCGCGCTGTCGAGGCATTCGCAGCCGGGCTTGCAGCGTTCGAGGTGGGCGGGATTGACCAGCGAACCGGCGTAGACCACGAGGTCGGCCCGTTCCAGCGCGCGCAGGCCGCGCACGGTGATCAGGTCTTCCGCGCCCGGTCCGGCTCCGACGAATTCGACGAGTGTTTTCATGCGGTTGTCTCTTTACGGAATGTGAACACGTGGATGGTGTTCCGGTGTTTCAGGTGGTGGTTCGTTCCGGCGATGGGCTGCTCGTCGGCGATGTCGAGGCGGCACAGGCCGATCCGGCGTTCCGGGGACCACGCGAGCAGCGCGGCGAAGCTCTCCAGCGTGACCGCGCTGGCGACGATGAGGCCGCCGGGCCGCAGACGCCGCAGGCACGCCGCCAGCAGTTCGGGCAGATCCCCGCCTCCGCCGCCGATGAAGATGCGGTCGGGGGCGGGGAGCGGAAAACCCTCCGTGGAAGGGGTCGGAATGTTGCCGTCCGGTAAGGAAGGCGTATCGCGCACGGCGTCGAGGGCGTTCCCGACGTGCAGGGTGTAGTTGGCGATGCCCATGCGGAGGCGGTTGCGTTCGATGAGCGCGCCGCGTTCGGGCTTGCGCTCCACGCCGTGGACGTCGAGGTTCGGGCGCAGAGCGGCGGCCTCCAGCCCCACGGAGCCGCTCCCGGCCCCGATGTCCCAGAGCGTGCCCCATGCCGGGAGCCGCAGACGCGACAGGATCACCGCCCGCACGTCCGACGCGGTGATCAGATTGTTCTCGCGCGCGTAGTCCGCTTCCGGCAGGCCGAGGGCCAGTATCGGCGCGGGGATGGCTGTGGGCGCGGTGTCTGCGGGACGGCTTTCCTGAGCGTCGGCAAGCCCGTCCGGCGCTGCGGCGTTCGGGGTGACGCGGGCGGTCCGGGTGTCCGGGCCGGTTGCGGAGGCGAGCGGTCCGGGGATGACCGCGCCCAAGAGCCGTGCGGCGGGTTCCCTCACGGGGTCCGGCACGCCGCCCGGCGTCCCGGTTGCGGATTGCCGAGGATCGTTTTTCGCGTAACGCTCTGGAAACACGACGAGAACGGACGTCGGTCCGCAGGCGGCGCGGGCGAGGTCTTCGAGCGGGCCGGAGAGGATGCGCTCGTCGGGAGAGCCGAGACGTTCCGCGATGACGGCGGCGCGGCGTCCCGAGGCGGGGTGGACGTCGAGCAGGGCGCGGGCGACGGCGTCGGCGGGGTAGCGGGTTCCGGCATAGGTGACGGACAGCGGGGCCTCGACGATGTCGCGGGCGGGGAGGCTCCCGCCGGAGTGGGCGCAGAACAGCCGGGCCGCGTCCCACGGGAGGCCGAGGCGGTGAAACAACGCCTGAAACGCAGTGATTCCGTGATGATAAGTGATGCAATCCCCTTCTTCGCACAGGGCGGAGAGCGTGCCGCCGAAGCCGTGGTAGAGGGCGTCGCCAGAGGCCAGCGCCACGACGCGCCGCCCGGTCCGGCACAGGGCGAGGGCTTCGGCGGCGTCCTCGCGGGCCTTCGCGCCGATGATCCGGGCGTCCTTCAACGCGACCGGGCACGCCGCCAGCAGCGACCGCGAGCCGTACACCGTGTCCGCGCCGCGCAGCAGGGCCAGCGTGTCCGCATCGCCGGGGAAGCCGATGCCGCACGAAACCACGTCGAGGCGGCCAGCCGTATGCGTGCGCCGTTCGCCCGCGTTTTTCGGAGGCGTTTTTCCTTTGCTGTCCAAGGGGTTCACTTGCCCGCTCCCTGCATGAAGTAAGAAGGTCCGACGATTTCGGCGGGGTCCGCAAGCCTCGGGGAAACGCCCTCCGTTCCGCCGGGTTCCGCGCTCGCCGGAGAGGCTTCGTCCGGCTCCGCGCCTGTTCCCGTGCCTGATCCGGCTTCGGGCCCGGCGTCCGTTTCCGCGAAGCGCGCATCCGTTTCGAGGCCGTTTCCGTCCGCACCGGGCGTTCCGTTCCCGCGTCCGGCGGGCGCGGCGCAGGATGCCGCCGTGCGGTCCCGTGGTTCGGACAGCGTGTCCGGTTCCCGCGTTTCTTCAAAAAGGAAGCCGCCTTCAAAATCGAACACGAGCAGCCGGAGGGTCGGGTTGCCCGTGCAGCGGCGGGCGAACTGGTCGAGGGCGACGCGGGCGAGGCGGCGGAGGAGTTGGGGGCGGGCGGCTTCGGGAAGGGACAGCAACGCCTCGCGGACGGAGACGCTGCGTTCGAGGGCCTTGTGGAGCGCGGTTTCGGCGGGGAGCGTCCCGCGGACTTCGGCGCGGAGGAGGTCCATGTCCTGACTGACCTTGTGGGCGTGGGTGTTCTCGAATCCCGCCGCGTATTTGCAGAGTTTTCCGGGCATGCAGGCGACGACGATTTCGCGCATGTCGCAGCGGCAGGCCACGGCGAGGCTTTCCGCGATGAAGTCGCCGATGCACGCGAACGCGGTTTCGGGCAGTTCGGGGAGACGGGCTTCCGCGCCGGACCTGGTGCGCCCGCCGGTGCAGAAAACCATTGTGGAGCCGCCTGAAAGAAACTGCGATTTCACGCAGATACGGACGGTATCCACATAGGCTTCGTGGCTGTAGGGCCGCACGAGGCCGGTGGTGCCGAGCAGGGAGATGCCGCCCCGGATGCCCAGACGGGGGTTCAGGGTGCGTTTGGCGAGTTCCGCGCCGTCCAGCACGCCGATTTCGAGGAGCCAGCAGCCCGCGTCGAGTCCGGCGCGCCGGAGGTTGTCGGCGATCATGCGGCGGGGGCCGGAGTTGATGGCCCAGCGGCCCTGCTCGCAGTCGAGGCCGGG
>CAUHBW010000402.1 GCA_959604115.1 uncultured Bilophila sp.
TATACGCGATCCGTGCGGCTGCGCGCACGCCGCGCCGTGTCCACATTTTGACGTCTGAGCATCTTTTGTACACAAAAATACACATCAAAGCATTTGTTGTGTATTTTTTATAACTCCAAAAATTTTTCCAAGGAGGAAAAGACGATGTTTTAAGCAATATAATAAAGCGAAATCTCTTCATTTTTTATTTTTATCCAAAGAAGAGGAAAACATTTCCTTCTGCGTTGACAGAAAACGGACCATTCCACATACACTCAAAGCAAAGAGGGAACCATGTCTTTTGGAAAGCGGCTTAAATCTCTTTTGGCAAAAAAGCGTCAATCCCAAATGGATTTCGCTTTGCGTCTGGGTATAACCCGCTCCCGGCTCTGCAACTATATCAACGATAGGAGCGAGCCGGACTATGCGACGCTCTGCACCATAGCCGAGGCGTTGCAGGTGAGCGTGGACTATCTTCTTGGCCGCAACGTCATACAGGATTCCGATTTTCAGGGAAGCAGAATTTTCTCGGATTTCATCATGGGACGGGAAAAACCGGCCTCGGACGAGACGACGGTCTGGATCCCCCTGTACCTTTCCCATTCGGAGACGATGGAGGACCCCCCGGTCCCCTCAGGCTGGCTGCGTGAGACGAGTTCTTTCGTCCAGCCCGGCGAATTCCGCCAGCCCTACGCCGTCATCGTCGACGACGACAGCATGGCTCCGGAAATCATGCCCGGCGATATCGCCTATATCCAGCCGTGCTTCATCTACCACCCATTCATGGAACAAAATCTGGGCAGAAACCTGTTCGGGGTGCGCCTCGACGCGCGGGACGCCGTAGGCACGTCGCTGAAACGGTGCTGCGTCCAGAACAATCTGCTCATCTTTTATTCGAACAACGTGAAGTACCCCCCGATCATTCTGGACATGAACAAAATCCTTTTCGTCCCGCTGATCGGCAAAGTCGTTTCCATCTGGAGGAACTATCTGGACAGCGACATGCTGGAGCGCATCCGGGAGGCCGACGATGATTGATGTCATTCCCTTATCCGCATGCCATACGGAACAATACGGCACCATCAGCGTGACGAGCCTCCTGTCCTTCAACAACTACTTCGATCCCCGCAACGCCGCGTTCGGTTCCCTGCTCGTGTTCAACGACTACCGGGTACCCCCGGCGGCCGGGTTCAAGATGCACCCCCACCCCAACTGCGAACAGCTCTTCTTCGTCGTCGAGGGGACGCAGAGGTGCGTCGATACCCTGAACAATTCACTTGTGCTCAAGCCCGTGACCGTGCAGCGCGTCACGGCCGGAACCGGCTATGCCCGCGAAACGGCCAACTACGGCAACTCCATGCTGCGCTTCATGAGCGTACGCTTCCAGCCCCGCCGCCTGCACACCCGGCCCCATCACGAAATGCGGACGGTCTCGCCTTCGCTCATGACAGACCACCTCCTCAACGTGGTTTCCGGCGGGGCCGAAACGGCCTCGAAGGGCATTCCGCTGCCCTTCGACGTGGACGCCGACGTCTACCTCACCTCGCTGGAGCAGGCTTCGCTCGAACATTCCGTTCCCGTCGGCTCCAAGACCTTCATCTATGTGGTCGACGGGCGCATCCGCATGGATCGGCAAACCCTCCAACCCGGCGATCACGTGCGCATCTCCGGGCCCGAAATGGTGTCTCTGGCCCCCGCCCCTAGGGCGTGGCTCATCGTCATAGACATGCGCTGACCCGGCGTTCGGTTCGGCGTTTCGTGCAGGGAACAGTTTAACCGAGGAGTAGGGTTATGTTCAGAACGTTTTGGAAATTCGTGGGCGTCGCCGTCATGGCTCTGGCCGTCTCCGCGCCGGTTTCTCACGCCAAGCAGCGTCTGCTCATGGGCACGTCCACCGGCGGGGGGTCCTATTATGTTCTCGGCGGCACGTGGAGCAATGCGCTGAACGGCAAGCTCGGTGACAAGGTGGACCTCTCCATCGAGGTGACCGGCGGCCCCGAAACCAACATCATGCTCATCGAAAACAAGGAAATGGACCTCGGCATGGTGACGGCCTGGCAGGCCGGGGACATGTACGACGGCAAGGGAAAGGTGCCGCAAAAATTCCAGTCCATGCGCTCCTTCATTCCGCTGTATCCCAGCTATCTCCAGATTTACGCCCTGGCGGACTCCGGGCTGAAGACCATTCATGACATCAACGGCAAGCACGTCGCATCCTCTTCCGCCGGTTCGAGCAGCTTCCTCGCCGCCCGCGCGATCATCGACACGCTCGGCCTGAAGCCCGCCAAGGTCAGCGGCATGCCCGCCAGCCAGCAGCTCAACACGCTGCGCGACGGCCAGACGCAGGCGTCCTTCTCCGTCATGGGCGTTCCCGCTCCCGTCATCATGGAAATGGAAGCCTCCAACGAAATCAACCTGCTGACCATGACGCAGGACGACTTCGACAAGCTGCTCAAGGCCTATCCCTACTGGACGCAGGGCGTCATCCCCAAGGGAACCTACAAGGCCGCCAAGGAAGATATTCAGGTCATTTCCCTGTGGAACTTCGCCGTGGCCCACAAGGATCTCCCCGAAGACCTCGTCTACGAGATGACCAAGACCACCTTCGAAGTCCTGCCCCAGCTCGCCAACGCCGTGAAGGACATGGCCAACACCAAGCCCTCGGACATCCTGTACAGCAGCGTGCCCCTCCACAAGGGGGCCATCAAGTACTACCGCGAAGTCGGACTGGCCATTCCCGACAAGCTGATCCCCGCCGAAGCGAAGTAAGGCCTCGTTCCCGCACCGGGACGGACGACCGTCCCGGTGCTTGCCTCAAGACCCTTTCTGGAGACAGCCATGAGCACCACGGATTTGCCCGACGACACCTTGGAAACGTTAAGCGAAGAAGGGTACACATCCCGGAAGCCGACCGGAGCCCTCAAGTATCTGTATTATGCCATCGGCCTCGGCATGGCCGTCTTCCACATCTGGTTCCTCGGCTACAGCTCGATGGAGCCCTGGGCGCTTTATTATTCCCATATCTGCTTCGGGGTCGTGCTGGCCTATTTCCTGTATCCGTTTTCCCGGCGCTCCAATAAGCGGATGCCCACGCCGGGAGACTGGATCTGTATGCTGCTGGCGGCGTCGGCCTGCATCTATTTCATCCTTGAGCTGGACACGATCATCTATCGCGTCGGGGTGGCGCCCACGAATCTCGAC
>CAUHBW010000403.1 GCA_959604115.1 uncultured Bilophila sp.
TGCCCTCTGCATACCCTGTTTTTGTTCCTTTGAAAATAACGAGTCCTGACCCTAGAGAGTGCCATCCGACCTGACAAACGATCCGAAAACGCGAAAAGGCGTCCCGAGCCGAAGCCGCGGACGCCTTTTCGGAATGTCGTGTTCAAAAAAACAGCTGATGCGGCAGCATTTGGAAATTCGCCGCGGCGAGTGTTCAGAAATGTCCAATGTCACAAAGGCTGGCGTATTTTCAAGTATGCGAAGAGCCCTTCGGCAGCATGCGAATCGGGATCAATCGGAAAAAGGAATACGGCCTTTCAGCCGGACGGCTAATGCAACATTTTTTTCAGCGCGGCCGCCGACTGCGCGATGGCGGCGCGGGCCGGGGCCGTCTCCGCCAACGCGTTGAGCATCATGAAATCGTGGTGCGTCCCGTTGTAGCGCACGCAGGCCACCTGCACGCCCGCGTCAATCAGCTTGCGGGCGTAGGCTTCCCCTTCGTCGCGGAGAACGTCGTTTTCCGCCGTGATGATCAGCGCCGGGGGCAGGCCGGAAAGCCGTTCCGTACCGGCCCGCAACGGGGAGGCCGTGGCCTCGGCGCGCTTCGGCGCGTCCGGGCAGTAGGCGTCCCAGAACCATTTCATGGCCTCGCGGGTCAGCCACGGGCCGTCGGCGAAATCGTGATAGGATTCCGTATCGAAGTTGGCGTCCGTCACCGGGTACAGCAGAAGCTGAAAGGCGATCTTCGGCCCCTTGCGCTCCTTGGCGAGCAACGCCATCACGGTCGCCATGTTGCCGCCCACGCTGTCGCCCGCCACGGCGATGCGGCCGGGATCAAGCCCGTAGGCGTCCGCGTGCTCGACGACGTACAGCATCGCCGCGTACGCCTGCTCCAGCGGCACGGGGTATTGCGCCTCAGGCGACGGCGTGTAGTTCGGATAGACCACGGCGGCCTTCGCGCCTTTGGCCAGCTCGCGCACCAGACGGTCGTGGGTGTCCCGGTCGCCCAGAATCCACCCCCCGCCGTGAAAATAGAAGATGATCGGCAACGGTTCCCCGACGCCCTCGGGCCTGACGAACCGGGTGGGAACGGTCCCGGTGGGGCCCACGGGCAGGTCTTCGTCGCGCAGGTCCATCGGCAGTTTCCTGACGGGCTTGGCCTGCGCGTTCGCCAGAATCTTGCGCGCCGCTTCAGGAGGCAGGGTGTACAGAGGAGGATTGTTTTCGGCGGTAAGGGCGTCGACGAACGCCCGCGTGTCTTTGGTCAGATGGGGAGCTTTGGAAGATGCGGTAGCCATGACGACTCCTTGGGGATACGCGTGAAAAGGGATCCGTTTCCGGTCCGTTTTCATAATAGAAAACGGATTCAACGAGTTATCCGAAAGCTAGCCTCCACCGGCATAGACGGCAATGAGAAAAATGTTTCCGGTGGGTCACGAAAAGGCGAAGGAGCCGGATAACGTACGCTCCCGCCGATCCGCCGGGACGCCGCCACACGTGCTCACCCAGCCCTCGTCGTCGGAGGCGAACATCGCTCCATCACCGTCCTTCGGAAAACAAGAGGAAGGAACACCGATGCGGACAGGCGATCCATACGGAAAACATGTTTTATCTTTCACAACCCCATTGACAGTTGCCCCAAAAACATGCTTTCTCATGCCGACGGGAACACGGTTCCGGCCCGAATGTTCGGGACATCCTGAACAGGAAAACCCATGAGAGACGCTTCCGACCGACTCGCCCCTCTTCGTACGCTCTTCGTACTGTCCGCCGCGCTGCTCCTGCTGATCGCGTCGG
Source organism: uncultured Bilophila sp. (assembly GCA_959604115.1). GTDB lineage: Bacteria > Desulfobacterota > Desulfovibrionia > Desulfovibrionales > Desulfovibrionaceae > Bilophila. The sequence continues at coordinate 1,777 of CAUHBW010000403.1, forward strand.
GGGTGCTCGCTGTCGAAGTGATCGAGGATCTTTCCGTTCGTCTTTGCGCCTCAGCCGAACTGCTCCCCGACTCGGACCACGCCGTCCGCCCCCTTCCCGCCGCTCTGGAACAACAGCCGCGTGTCGCGCCTCCTCCGGACATGCCGCTTCCCATAAAGGACGACGCCTTCCGCGCCGCATCCACCGAAATTCCCCCTCTCGCGGAACGTCCCGTCCGGCTCAACGAAGCCGTGTCGGATCACCTTCCCTCGTGGCGAGGCCTCGTCGCCTTTCCCCTGCCCCCTCCCGCCTCCGCCTGACGGCGGGGAATGGCCTCTCGTCTCCTCATTGGAGGCCGTTCCCCCTTTTCGACGATTCCGGACCGAGTCTGACGTCACCACACGTCATTCCCCTGTTTGCTCCGTCCGGAAAAACGGCAATACTGTCTCTCCCTTTGGAAAGCCCCTCCCGACGACGGAAGGCGGCTTTCCTTGTTTTATCCCCAATCGCTCGATAAACCGTTTCCGCTCCGGCATTCGTTCCGCCACAAGCCTGCATCGTCCACCCTGTCCACCTTTCCAATCCGAATCCCGCCGCAGGGCCGTTCCTCCGGGCACAAAAAAAGCGGGGAAATCCCCGCCATGTTCCTTTCGGAAACCGAATGCCGCCCGCATTCCGCCATAGCGAGAGTTTCCCACCCGGCGGACATCAGACCTCTTCGCCTCCAGATGCCTATTGCTCTTCCGACGGAATGGGATACTTGGTCAGAAACCCAGTCACCGTAGCCACAGCCACCAGCGTGCCGTCCGCGTCGGAAATACGGATCTCGTACGTCCCGAGGTTTCTCCCGGAACGAATCTTGCGGGCTTCGCCGCGCAGGGGGCCGATGCGTCCGGGTTCGAGGTAGGAAATGTTGGACTGCGCGTTGACGCAGTAATACCCCGCCGCGTTGGATACCGTGGCGAAGGTCATGTCCACCAACGCGAAAATTGCCCCGCCGTGGGCATGGCCCATGCCGTTGCGGTGGCGGGCGTCCAGCGGCATCACCGCAACGCCGTGTTCCGGCCCCACTTCGAGCAGTTCGATGCCGAGATGACGGGCAAAAGGATCATGGTGGTTGAAGTGCTGCCGGATTTCTTCATGGGAAAGCATGCAATCCTCCTGTGCGCGACGGTGTCCCCGTCGCAAGAGTTGTGCCGCGCATGACGGAACGGCGCACGACCGGATCGCATGCGTGGCGAACAGCCTGTATACAAGCAGTTTTTCCGCAAAAACACCAGAGGGGGAGAGAAATGTAGTGGAGGAGAACGCGCATGATCTTCCGCCAAGAAAGATCGAATCATTCAGTTCGGCGTGATTCTTGGCATAAAGGAACGGTTCGGGGGATGACGGCGGCATCGCCTTGGGGCGCAGGC
>CAUHBW010000404.1 GCA_959604115.1 uncultured Bilophila sp.
CCCTCCCCCGGTACCCCCCTCCCGCAAAAACTTCGACTGGCGGGGAGGCGGCGCGGAAGAAGTTCCGTTGCGCCGTGCAAGGAAGCCAGTCGCCCTCATCGCCTGATCCTGAAACCACAAGAAAAGCCCCGGACCTGCAACGCCGGGGCTTTTCCTGTCCTGAACATGTTCGGGGGAACTGTTCAAAAAGGCATCGCATACTGCGGACGGTGCCTTTTTTCTTTTGAGGAGGAACCGGGAGACGTGCGGGACGGTTGGGCCGCCGTATGGCCCCGTCCCTTACGAAAGTCTTGGAAGGAGAGAGGGTGAATCCGGGAGGGGGAGAGGGCCCCTTCTCCAGAAGGGGCCCTCTCCCCCTCGGTTCTTTCACCGCTTCGGCCGATCCGCTAGGCGGATTCGCCTTCCAGAAGCGGTTCCACATTGGAAGCCTCCTCCTCGACGGGAGAGGCTGGAGGAAAGCCCTTCCTGTTGAGGTGGCGAATCCAGACGGTGCACGCGGCGCTGATGAGGCCGGCGGCGCCCAGATAGGAGCAGAGATACCACGGTTCGCCGCCGTCCCAGGCCACGAGCATGGTCGCTACCATCGGAGTCAGCCCGGCGGCGAAGATGCCGGAGAACTGGTACACGAAAGAGATGGCGGAGTAGCGCACGGACGGGTCGAAGCTGTCGGAGAAAAGGCTGGACATGGTGCCGAACACTGCGGCGTATACGATACCGAAGGGCAGGGCCAGAGCGAGACAGACCAGCAGATAGTTGTCGGAATAGTTGTGGAAGACCCAGAAGGCGGGGAAGCCGAGGATGCCGAGCGCCAGCGCGCAGCAGCCGAACACGCGGGCCTTGCCGATGCGGTCGGCGACCGCTCCCCAGAAGGGAATGAAGAAGGACATGACCACGGAGGCGATCATCACGACGCCGAGCGCGGAGGAACGTTCGAGGCCGCGGGTCTGGGTCAGATAGCTCAGCGAGAACACCGCAAAGGTGTTGAAGGCCACCCCGTCGATGAGGCGCGCGCCCATGCAGGCCAGCATCATCTTGGGATAACGCTTGAAGGCGTCGAGAAGCGGGTACTTCACTTCAGGCATCTTGGCCTTGGCTTCCGCGAAGTCCTTGGTCTCATGCACGGAGGAACGGATGTAGGAACCCACGAACAGCAGACCGGCGCTCATGATGAACGCGACGCGCCAGCCCCAGGAAAGAAACGCCTCGTTGGACAGCACCGCGGAGAAGAAGCCGATCACGCCGGAGGCCAGCAGCAGGCCGAGGGAAAGGCCGATCTGCGGCAGGCTCGCGTAGAAGGCGCGCTTGTGCGCGGGAGCCGACTCGAAGGACATCAGCACCGCGCCGCCCCATTCCCCGCCGAGCCCGAGGCCCTGCGCCACGCGGCACAGAATGAGCAGGATGGGGGCCCAGATGCCGATGCTCGCATAGGAGGGGATGCAGCCGATGGCGACCGTGCCCGTCCCCATGATCATAAGGGTGATGACGAGCACCTTCTTGCGGCCGATCTTGTCGCCGAAGTGCCCGAAGACAAGGCCGCCCATCGGACGGGCGATGAAGCCCACCGCGAACGTGGCGAACGCCAGCATGGTCCCGATGCGGTCGTCGAACTCGGGGAAATACAGGTGATTGAAAATGAGTCCGGCCACAACCCCGTAAAGGAAAAAGTCGTACCATTCGATGACGGCCCCTACGAGGGAAGAAACGACGACGCGACGAAGGTTTTTGTCGTGTTCGATCTGTTCTGCGGTTTTCATGCGTACTCCTTGCGCTTGGTGTTGCCCCTGTTTGTTGTCCCTAAAAAGCACAATTTGTGCCACCGATTTTCCGTATTCCCTTGCCTTCATTCGTTTTCCGCGTATTTTCGACTTTTTTTCTCCTGTCCGGGGAGGGGCTTGCCGCACGTACCGAAAGCGCCGACGGCCTCTGCGCAAAAGAGGTAGAGGTGCTTTTATGCACCATTCCTTTTACAAAAAGCGCGTATTTTGATGAAAAAATGCATCTGAGAACGGCTTCTATTTTAAGAAACGTTCCTGACAGTTGTTTTTTCGCATCATCCTCAAATCTGAAGAAAAAACGCACCCCATGTGACGAAAAAAACAAACTCGCCGGTACGAAAAAGAACCGGAAACCAAGGGGATGGGATATGCGTTGAGGCCGGAAGTGATTTGACTTTTGCCCCCCCCGCTGGTATTCGCCATCATGGAAGTGAGGAGGAAAGCACAACAGGAACCACCATGACAAAAAAATCCGGCAAGAACGTCTATCTCGTGGCGCTTCTCCTGTTTCTGGGAGGCGTCGGCTATCTTGCGTATTCCGGCTTTTCCGAAAACAGCGTCTATTTCCTCAATGTCTCCGAAGCGCTCGCCACTCCCACCGAAAATCTGAAGGCGGCCCGACTGTTCGGCACCGTCGCCGAGGACGGCCTCGCCGTGGCGGACACGGGGCGCGACGTCAGGTTCCAGCTGGAGGATCAGACGAACAAGGCCACCACGCTCTGGGTCGAGTATACGGGCGCCATCCCGGATACCTTCAAGGCCGGGGCCGAGGTCATCGTCGAGGGCGGCATTCGGCCCGACGGCGCGTTTCAGGCCAAGACGCTCATGACCAAGTGCCCTTCCAAGTACCAAAAGGAAAACAGAGGCTGAACGCCGCTCTGTCCCGAATCTTTCGGATGGCCCGCCGCTCCGCGCGGCGGGCCCCGTAACGATGCGGGCGGCGCGGCTTTTTCATATGCGCCGGAGCCCATCGGTTCCGTACACACTCCCGGGAAACCGTTCCCGGACAATCTGGAGCTTCCATGTATTATTTCGCATTCTGCCTTCTCGCGCTTTCCATGCTGTGCGCGCTCGGCGGCGCGCTGTGGGCCATCCGCTCGCTGTGGCCCAGGACGGCCCCCGCCTCCCCGAGGCTGTCCCCGTCCGCCGCCGGAGCCTCCGTCGGCGTCATCGAAAAGCTCAACCTCGCCCTCACCGCCTGTTACGTCGTCGCATCGATTATCCTTATATATGCGCTGGCGACCTACGACTTCTCGCTCGTCTACGTGGCGAGCTATACCGACCGGTTCCTTCCGCTGTTCTACCGCATCACGGCCTTCTGGGCCGGACAGGCCGGTTCCATGCTGTTCTGGGCCTTCTCCGTGGCGCTCTGCGGCGGCCTGTTCCAGCTC
>CAUHBW010000405.1 GCA_959604115.1 uncultured Bilophila sp.
CTCCTCCTCGCTCCCTTCCCGTCCGGACGGAGCAGAAGGAGAACCGTTTGGTAACGTCGTCCCGGATGCCGGAGAAGCCGTGTCCGGCGGCGAATCCCCGCATCTTTTTTCAGGAGCGGAAATGGACATCCATACCTTTATAGAAGAGCTCAAGGCGCGGGCCCTGCGCGGTGCGCCGGTTTCGCGCGAAGACATCCTGCGTTTGCTGGCGATTCCGCCGGATTCCGAGGAGGCGGCCTTCCTCGGGCGGGCGGCGCGGGATCTCGCCCGCGTCGTTGCCGGGAACGAGGGCCGGGTCTGGAGCGCCATCGGCATCGATTGCCGGCCCTGTTCGATGAACTGCGAGTTTTGCGCTTTCGGGGAAAAATGGGGGCTGATCACCGAGCCGCACGAATGGAGCGACGCTGAAATCATCGACGCGGCGCGGGATTTCGTCGGAGCGGGAGCGTCGTGGGTGACGTTGCGGACCACGGAGTTTTACGGCCTCGATCGGCTCTGCGCGCTGGCCAAACGGGTGCGCGCCGCGGTTCCCGGCGACTACGGCCTTGTCGTGAATACCGGCGAGTTCGGGCCGTCCGAGGCGCGAGAGATGCTCGCGTCCGGGATCACGGTTGTCTATCATTCCCTGCGGTTGGGGGAAGGGTGCGCGACCTGTTTCCGGCCCGAGGATCGCAAGGCCACGCTGGCGTCGGTGCGGGATTCGGATCTCAGGCTGGCGCATCTGGTGGAGCCCGTCGGCCCCGAGCACACGGACGAGGAGATTGCGGACGTGCTCATGGAAGCCTTGGCGAACCGGGCGTCGCTCTGTGGGGCGATGGCGCGGATCAACGTGGAAGGAACGCCCTTCGGTTCGCGCGAGCCGCTTTCCGATCTCCGGCTGGCCCAGATCGTGGCCATCACCCGCTTGTGCGGAGGCGTGAACGTGCCGGACATCTGCGTGCATCCGCCGGTGAGGCAGGCGCTCGACTGGGGCGCGAACGTCGTGGTCGTCGAGACGGGCGCGGTACCCCGCGATACGGGCGAGTGTTCCGGCGAGTGGCGCCGCTTCACCGTGGCCGACGCCAAGGCGTTGTTCCGGGAAACCGGGTATGGAGTGCGGGAATAGAGCATGGAATTGGGGGAGGGGAGGAGAAAACTTTCTGGAGAAAGTCTTCTCTTCCCTTCCCCCAAACCCCCATCCCTCCTCTTTCAAAGACTTTTGACCTTATCGAATCCCTGTTCCCGGACGGGGGAGGATTGGGGCGCGGGGCCGGATGCCGGAGGAGAAGATGGCGGTGTGGATTTTGGATAAAAAAGTGAAGAGAGGGAATGAGATGCTGATTTGGGTTTTGGCGGCGGTTCTGGCGCTGGCCGTGTCCGTGCCGGGGTGGGCGGCGGACGTCTGGAATGTGGGCACATGGAAGACGGCGCAGACGATCCAGCCCTTCCTGTACGAGTCGTTCGCGGGCGGGGCGAAGGTGGAGGTGCATCCGTTCACCAACCCGGCGGATCAGAAGGCGGCGTTGTTGGCGGGCAGTCTCGACATGACCGGCACCACGCTGGCGCTGGCGATACGGGCGGCGTCGCGGGGCGAGCCCATCGTACTGGTGTGCTCGCTCGGCAACAAGTGTTCGGCCTTGGTGGTCCGCAAGGGCGAGGTGGCGGACGTCGCGTCGCTGAGGGGCAAGAGGATCGGCTACGTCCCCGGAACCATGCACGAAATTTTGTTGCGGGAGACGCTGACCCGCGCAGGGCTCGACCCGAATAAGGACGTAAGGCTGGTCCGCATCGACTTCTTCGACATGGGGACCGCGCTCAGCCGGGGCGACATCGACGCCTATCTCTCCGGCGAACCGCTGCCCACGCTGGCGGTGCGGCAGGGGTACGGTTCCATTCTGGCCTATCCCTATTACGGCGAGGGGATAGGCGCGATCAACAGCGGCATGATCGTGCGCCGCGAGTTTGCGGAAAAGCACCCCGATCAGGTGATGGAAATGGTCCGCGCGCACAGGCTCGCCACTGAAAAATGTATGGCGGACAAGACGTTCTGGCTCAGGAACGCCTCTGAGATGTTCGGCGTGGAGCCGGATGTCCTGCGTGACGCCGCCGACAACATCGAACTGGTCTGGGACATGGACGACGCCTTCGTCGCCCGGCTCGCCGCGCTCGGCAAGCGGATGAAGGAACTGGGCATCATCAGGAAGGAACCCGATTACGCCGCGCTGGTGGACCGCCGTTTCGTGGACGCCCTGCGCCGGGGCGAATAATGCGGGGGCGTTTCGGGGGGCGTTCTTCGCGGGATCGTCTCCTGTCCTGCCTGCCGCCGTTGTTGCTGTTTATTGGTTGGTATATGGTAACATCGAGCGGATTCGTACCGGAATACCTGTTGCCGTCGCCGTCCGCGGTCTGGGAGACGGTGGCGGCCTACATGGGAGGTTCGTCGGGCGACGCCTATGCCGGGCGGTTTTGGGGCGATTTGGCGGCGAGCCTGTTCCGGGTGGGCTGCGGTTACCTGCTGGGGGTGCTTCCGGGGGTGGCGCTCGGGCTGGCTTCGGGCCGGAGTCGGGCGTTGTCCGCGCTTTTGTCGCCGGTGATCAACGGCGTGCGCGCCGTGCCGGGCATCAGCTGGCTGCCGCTGGCGTTGCTTTGGCTTGGGGTAGGATTCCGGGCCACGGTGTTTCTGATCGCGCTGGCGGGTTTTTTCCCGGCCTATCTGAACGCGGCTGCCGGAGCGGCCTCGGTGCCTCCGGTGCTCATCCGCGCGGGGCGGATGCTCGGCCTGAACCGGCGGGCCGTCTTTTTCCGGGTGGTGGTGCCATCGGCCATGCCGCAGGTACGGACGGGTCTGCGGGTGGCGCTCGGCATGAGTTTTTCATATCTGGTGCTCGGCGAGCTGACGGGCGTGCCCGACGGCCTCGGCGCGCTGATCATGGATGCGCGGCTGGCGGGGCGCGTGGACCTGCTCGTTTCGGGGATCATCCTGATTGCGTTGGTGGGGTGGCTATGCGACGTACTGCTTGTGCGGCTGCTGTCGGCGGTTTCGCTGAGTCTGAGGCGGCAATGAGGCCCTTTTTCGCCTGTACGGACGTCCGCAAGACGTTTCCCGGTCTGGCGTCTCCGGTTTTGCCGGGGGTTTCACTGTCACTGCGGCGGAGGGAGATTCTTGCGCTGCTCG
>CAUHBW010000406.1 GCA_959604115.1 uncultured Bilophila sp.
CGGCCAGTCCTCAAAGGAGAGGCCGTTGTCCAGCGCCGTCACGAGTTCCAGCACGCCGCGCTTTTCGCCCGGCTGCGGCGGACGGGGCCATGCCAGCGCCGCCAGCCCGGGCCACGCGCGGAGAACGTCCTCTTCGGCGTACGTCCACGCGCTGACGCGAATCTGGAGCAGCTTGCCCATCTATTCCTGTTCCTGCCATTCGGTCTGGACTTTCAGCACGACCTCTTCGATCTGCTGGAGCTGATCCGGCGGGCAGATGCCGATCAGCGGGCTTCCCGCATCCACGTTTTCGTTGTGTTCGAAATACACGGTGTAGATGAGCCCGTCCGGGCCGGTGTAGTACAGCGGCATTTCCCGCTTCATCCGCGAAACGATGAACAGTTCCATCCCCTCGTAGACGGAGACGGAACGGCATCCCGACACCTTGATCTTGGTGTCGATCTGCGGAACGAAATAGTACTTGGCCCGTTCCGGAGCCACAAACAGATGGAGCGCCTGCTTGAGCAGGATGCGCAGCACTTCGTCTTTGGAGAGGAAGTGCCGGATGGTGGCGAGCGGCGTGCCCGCCTGCACGAAGGTGCCTTCCAGTTCGGAATGAACGGCGCAGACTTCGCCCTTCTGGTCCGCCGTGAGCGGTTTTGGGTTGCGTTCGCGTTCGATGGTGGCGATGAGGGTTCCCGGACGTTCCTTCCATGTACCGTTCGGGCCGATCACCTTGTCTCCCAGCTTGAGCGAACCGAAGGTCACCACGCCGGTGTGCGGAGCGGTGATTTCCAGTTCCTCGAAGGGGGAAGCCTTGATTTCCTCAAGAAGGCTTGTGACGTCTAACATATATATGGCTCTCTTCTTGCAAAAGGGAATACCGGCGAAGCCGCCTAGCGGTAGTACAGGTTCCGTCCGCCCATGGTGAGCAGAACCTGCTTCAGGTTGGCGCGCGCCTCACGACGGTCCCATACACCCTGAATGTGGCCCCGCGCCAGAGCCTTATAGGCTCCGTGATAATGCGGCTCGATGTCCATGCCCGTGGTTTCCTTGATGACGCCGCGACCGGCGAAGCCGAGGTTCGACGAACGCATGGCGTACTGGTAGGGCGAGCAGCCGAGGAAGCTCGCCACGGGACCGGCGTAGGAGTTGGTGTCGTACAGCACGGTGTACAGGCCGCCGGCGTTGATGTAGCGGCGCACCGCCACGGTGCAGCGGGGCATCTGGATGACGCCGTGCGTGCCTTCCTGAATGCGGATGCCCGCCGTGCCGTGCACGTAGGCCAGCAGGGGATAGCGTTTCTTCATGGCCAGCTCGGTAGCCTCCACGAACTTGGTGCCTTCGGCGGAACCGACGGAGCCGCCGCGGAAGGTGCCCACGAACAGGGCGACGATCATCTTGGTGCCGTCCAGTTTGGCTTCAAAGGTGATGCAGCCGCTCTTGAGCTTGGTGCGTTCCCGCGCTTCGGCGAGGCGCACGTCGAAGCCTTCGAAGTTCAGCGGATTGGTGGCTTCCACTTCGCCGTTGAACTCGCGGACGGACCCTTCGTCGAACACGTTCTTGACGAACCACTGGTATTCCATCGGGAAGTGGTGCCCGCACCATGTGCAGACGCCCGCGAATTCGCCGTACAGATCCGGGGCCCATAGGTCGAGGCAGCCGTGGGTGGCGGCGTTCGGGCAGGTGATGGCGCGGTCTTCCTGCGCGCGGGGACTCACGTACGCCCATTTGCCCTTGCGGGATTCGGTTTCGTCCCAGTCGGACAGGGTCGTGAGATTGCGCACGGTTTCCGGCTCGATGACCGGACGCTGATCCCGAGGGATGCGGCAGAAGGGCGCGGTGAGGCGGCGCTTCAGCAGGTGCAGCTCGGAGGTCATTTCATCCAGCAGATAGGCGAACTTGCGCTGGTGCTTGGTGATCAGCGCGTATTTGACGCGGGCGGAGAGGTTGCCCCACGACTCGCGCACGCTGTTCCGCATCTTGTTGAGGAACGGGCGGCGGTCGATATACGCGCCGCGCGACATCCGCAGGAATTTTTTCTGGCGGCGGAGCATGAGGCGTTCGCGGGCGTTCTGGCTGAGGTGCCAGCGGATATACATTTCGTCGAGGTTGATGTCGTCGCGGCTCAGGCGGCGGAGCACCATGCCCCGGAACAGCCCCGTGCCCCGCACGGACAGCACGGCTTCGTCGGTGGCCCGGATGACTTCCTGCCGCAGCGAGCGGAAGAATTCATAGTGATACGGGCGCGCGCCGAGGCTCGGCTCCTGAATGATCCGGTCGATGTAACCGAAGCGCAGGTTGTCCTCGGCGGTCATGTGGAGCTGCGTGGCGCAGCGTTCGATGAGCTCGGGGGTGGCGCGCTGACCGGCTTTCAGGCGACCTTCGATGGCCGCCGCGCCTTCCGGCGAGATGACCGAGTAGTAGCCGTGCGACAGCATGAGGCGACGGTCAGCCAGAGAAATGGCTTCCGCGCCGCCGGAGCCGCCTTCGGAGAAGACCGCGACCATGGGCACGGTCAATCCGGCCATCTCATAGAGGTTCTTGGCGATCTGCTGCGCCGCGCCGGGGGTGTCCTCGATGGGGAAGGAGCCGGGGGTGAAGACGTAGGTGTGGATCGGAATCCCTTCGGTTTCCGCGACCTTCATGTACTGGAGCGCCTTGGAGTTGCCCCACGGCTTGACGGAGCCGCCGTTGCGGAATTCTTCCCCGTGCCCCTTTTCCTGACCGATCACCATGATGAGCTGGTTGTAGGTCTTCTTGCCGCGGCGGCGGGTGATGGTCGCACGGGCGATGAGCATGCTCGGGTCGATGCTGTGTTCTTCCTGCCCGCCGATTTCCGTGAAGTTGTCATAGACGTTTTCGAGGATGTCGCGGAGACAGACGCGCTGGGGATGGCGGACGATGCGGACCTTGTCCATGGGCTGGAGCTTGGTTTCCAGCTTGCGCTCCATGAACGTGAACAGCTCTTCCAGCGTGGAGAGTTCGGCGGCGGGATCGGCCTGAATGCCCTCCGTGGCGCGGCGGAAGAACTCGTTCAGGCGGTTGTGCAGCAGCTCGATGTCTTCCGGGTGTTTGCCGTCGAAGATATCCCGAATGTAGTTGAGCCGTTCGCTCAGATGGTGTGCTCTTTTTTCAATATCCATGCCGTATCCAGTAATCCGCTAG
>CAUHBW010000407.1 GCA_959604115.1 uncultured Bilophila sp.
GCTGATGTCCGAGCGTTCGCCCCTGCGGGACACGCACAAGTTCGACGTGAATCTGCTGGTGCCGTTCATGGCGCTGGTCGGTTCAACCGAGCCGCTGCACGCGATGGCCCGCGCCCTCGGCGGGGTCTACGTGGACTTTTTGCCCTCGGCTGAGGTCAGGCATCCTGTGTATGTCCAGTGCATGGCCTCGGTCAAGTCGTTCGGGGACATGATGGTCGGCACGGCGAAGGCGTTGGAGGACGGCATCATCACCGACGACGAGCGGAGGGAACTCGCCCGGCTCGGCTACCGGGCCGTGGGCGACATTTTGGCCCTGCTGTTCCAGATCGACGAAGCCGAGGCTCGGGATCGGGGCAGGGCGTAAAAGAACGCCCCCGAAGCGGCTGGCACCGCGACGAGGGCAAACATCCAGAATGAGGGGAAGTTAAATGGATAGATAAGAAGTTTACATGGGTAAGGCAAGGCGATTGTCAATCGCGGCAACGGCATCGTCCTGCGCTGCACGACGAAGCGCGAGCTCGCGGGGCTGCTTGCGCTGCTCAAGGAATTTTTCCCCGAAGGGGGACGCATCAAGGACATGGGGAGGGCCGCGGCATGAGCGATGTGACGCAGCAGGATTTCGATCTGGAACAAGGAGGCCACGATGGAACGGCATGAGTTCGACGCGGCCTATGCCCGCATCTGCGAGGTCTGCGGCGTGAAGACGCAGACGGAGCTTTCCGCGTATCTGGGCATCCGCCAGAGTTCCATCTCCGACGCCGGAAGGCGGAATGCCGTTCCCGCCGCGTGGCTGCTGACCATTCTGAGCCGCGAGAGGGTGAATCCGGCATGGATTCTGACGGGTGAAGGTCCGAGGTATCTGGTTCCGGCTTCCTTGCCGCCCTCCGCGTCCGCGATGCTGATGGCGCGTCTGACGGCCCGGAGCTGGAGCAGCGCATCCGGGCGGGGCTGATGAGCGCGACGGAGTGCCTTGCCTATGAAATCCGCGACCTCGTTGCGGGCGGACGGCGGGAGGCGGCCCATGATTGATCTGCTTGTGGAACACCGCCACGGGCTTGCCGTGACCCTCATGGGCGCAGCCATCGTCGGCCTGTTCATCCGGCAATGGGTGAGCCGCAAGCGCCGACTCAGCCGGATGGCGAGGGAGTGCCGCCATGAAGCGACGAGACAGGAAGAGTAGCCTCCCCGTTTCGCCGTCCGAATCCTCGGAGGCATGGCTTGAGTCCCATGCCTCCGAGCTGGTGGACTGCGGGAGGATGCGTTGCCGGATGCTGGCCCGCCATTGCGGGACGCGGGAAAGCTGTTTTCGCGGCGGGCGGTGCCCGAAGGCTCCGCGAGACGCAAGGCCCGTCCGGACCGAAAGGGCGTCCATGCCCATGTACTTCGCAAACCCGGATTGTTGAGATGAAGCAGTTTGTAGGGAAAAGAAGCCCGCAGGGGCGTACCGCTGCCCCATCTGCAAGCGCGTCTACCGGCACGCGGGCATGGCCGAAGGCTGCACGCGGACGGCGGTGTGCCGGTTGTACAACATGCCGCCCGCCGAGGTGCGGGAGACGTGGCGGCTTGTCGGCGGAGCCGCGTCGTTGGGGTGGTTTCTGGCCCATCCGGTTTTCGATGCCGAGCCGGAGGACTCCGGGTTGCATGGAGCCGCGAGAGCCGTTCAGGACGCGACGGAGGAGCTGTTCGCGGCGTTGCACCGTGGCTTCCCGTGCGCCGAGCATGTCCGGCGCGCGCTGCACGCCGCGCTGATGGGCGAGGTGGCGGGGATATGGCCTCCGGGCCGTCCCGCCCATCTCGGCCATGTCGGGGACGTGATCCGCTCGGTGATCTGCGACGCGAGGGGCGAGGCCGCGGCCCGCGCCGTGCGGCCGGAGCTGCTGGACGGGATGCGCGAGCTGGAGGAGCGCGTGGAGGCGCTCTATGGCGGGATCATCCCGGAAGGTGAAGCCGACTATGAGGAAGACGCCATCGGGGGCATCGTGCGCCTGAGCGATGCCGTCATCGGCCCCAAGCCCGAAGGCCGCAAGCCGTCGCTCTACCTCGTCAACGGGCGGCACCTCGTCGTCGGACGGGGCAGGGCGGACGTGCGCCGGGTCATGCTGGGGTTCGGCCTCTCGAAACCGGACATTTTGGGCATCAGCCCCGGCGAAAAGTTCGAGGACGGACGCACCGCCGAGGAAATCATCAGAACAGCCGTGCGCGTCCCGGCTCTCATCGGACGCATGGAGGATTCATGAGCCGGAATCAGGCCGAAGAACTCGTGGCGGCTCTCCGCCGCGCGATGACCCCGGATGACGGGCTGCCTCCCGGAGTCGGCGGGGACATCATCCGGGCCTTGCGGACGGAACTGGAGCCGTTCATCCGGCTGGCGTCCGTCCCGTACTGCGAGTACATGGACGAGAAGGCCGCCGCGATTTATTGCAGTACCCCTGTAGCAACCCTGCAACGTAAGCGCAGCGAAGGGAAAGGCCCGGTATTCATCAAGGACGGAGCCAAAGTGCTGTATGCCCGCCGAAACTTGGACAAGTACATGGAAGCCAGAAAGGTCAGGACGTATGATGAATAGACTTGGCTGTTTTTTCAATGAGCTTCAGCGCATCCCATTTGGCGTCGTTGGTGAGCTTGGCGTACCGTTGCGTCGAGCGCAGGTTTGCATGTCCCACCAGCTTGCCGATGGTGTACAGCGGGACGTTCTGACTGGCCAGCCACGAGCAGAAGGTGTGGCGGAACGTATGAATGACGACCTTGAAGCGATTGTCGGTGATGCCGTCGTTCAAACCGAGGATGTCGACCGCCTTCGTAAAAACTTTTGTCAGGTTGTTTCGGCGGATCGGAAGTCCCTTGGCCGTCGTAAGCACAAAGGCGGCGGGGTGGGATGGAGCGATACGTTGCAACATTTGGAGGACGGTTTCGTCCATGAACGCCTCCCGTTTGCCCATTTTCCCGTCAACGCAGATCAGGCGGTTCCCGAAGTCCAAATCCTGTCTTCGCATCTTGAGTATTTCACCTACCCGCATTCCGGTATGCAAAGAGATGACCGCAATACGGTACATGCGGCACGAAAGGATTTCGAGAAGGCCGAGCAGCCGATCCGCTTCTGTAGAGGA
>CAUHBW010000408.1 GCA_959604115.1 uncultured Bilophila sp.
CAATGGCGAACTCGAACCGCGCAGCCCCCGGCTTGAGCATCCCCAGTTCCCGCAGGAGATGTCCCGTGGCGATGGTGGGATGCCCCGCGAAAGGGATTTCCCCACGTGGCATGAAATAGCGGACACGCACGTCCGCCTTGTCGGAAGCCAGCACGAACGCCGTTTCCGGGGTATTGGTCTCGCGCGCGATGCGCACCATGTCGGCTGGCTCAATACCGTCGGCATCCGTCACCACAGCGCAGGGATTGCCCGTGAACGGTGTCACCGTGAACGCATCCACTATATGAAAAGTGCAGCTTGGCATAATACATCCTTCAGGAACGGAATGTTACGTACCTAGTGCGCGCCGGAGGCGGAATGGAGCCCGCCCGCAGCGGCCCCAAAGAGGGTACCGCCGAGGGCGGGAACCGGATGCGTTCAGGCGGGGGGAGTTGCCTGAACGGCCGTCATCCGGCAACACCTTCAAGTTCCACTTCAACAACCGCGGCGGGATTCGGCAGTGCTGTCACGCCGATGCAGGTGCAGGCCGGGACACAGGACAGCCCCACGCCATCCCCCTCAGAGCCATGTGCATCTGGAAGGCTGGAGGCCATTCCCACCGGGAAGCGGCGGAAAACCTGCGCGAACGCCCGGTCGAACGCATCCTTCGTGCCCATGTCCGTGAGGAAAACCGTCATTTTCACCACCTGTTCCGGAGCAAGCCCGGATTCGGCGAGGATATCGCGGATATTTTCGAGCACGGCGAGGGACTGCTCATAACAGCCGGGATGATCGATGCGGCCCGTTTCGGGGTTTTGAGCCACTTGACCCGACAGGAAAAACCGGCCTTCCGCAAGGGTCATGCGTGAGAACGGAAGCCCGGCGGGGCCGCTCCCGATGCGCGCAACCGTGCCCATATCAACCTCCGCCGCTGTAATAGGAGTCGGACGCGATGTACGGTTCGCGCCAATCTTTGTACCAGCCGAGGATCTTGCAGCCGTTGAAGTCCAGCAGCACAGTATCTCGGGCGTACAGGATGGTTTCGCCGGGTCCCTGCACATGCGGGTTCAGCACCAGCACCATGCCTTCCCTGAGCGGCGTGGCGTCACCGGGGGCGATCCACGGGGCCTCCTGCGAGGAAACGCCGATACCGTGGCCCCAATGGACGCCGGTGACGGGGGTGACGCCCGCCCGCCCCGCCGCGTCCAGCATGGCGGCATAGAGATCCGCGCAGGTCGCACCGGGCCGCACGGCGGCAACGGCGGCCTTGCGCATGGCGACCAGCCCCTCATACGCCTTGGTTTGCTCCGGCAGCGGCCAACCCATCGTCATGAGCCGAGAGCCGAACGCCCAATAGCCGTCCAGCGATGCCTGAAGGTCAAGGCGGTTCATTTCGTCGCGGGCCGTCTTCTTGCCCTGCCCGATGCCGAACTTGGGCGACTCGGCCCAGTAGTCCTTGGCATGGCCCCCTGTTGCCGACTGGGAAATCCCGTTGTAGCCGATGGCCTCAAAGCCCCGCTCAAGGGCATGTATGCGGATGAGCTCCGCCTGCCCCTTTTCCGCGCGGGCGTCGCAGGCAAGGCTGTGATGGGTCGCGCCCAGAATGGCGTGATCGGCGCGGTAGGCGAGATCTTCAAGGAAAGCCGCCTCTTCTTCGCTCTTGACCTGACGCAGGGCGCTGATCGCGGAGGAAATGTCCGTCAGTGCCCATCCGCCGAGGGCGCCGCGCAGGGCCACGCTGGCCCGGTTCATGTCAAGCCCGATGGAGGCGAGCCCCAGTGGACGGAGGAAGGCCGCCAGCTCTGCGGCGGCGTGCGTGGGGTCAAGGCTTCCCGGATAGGTATGGACATCCGCAATGACGCCTCGTTCCCAGCTTCTGGCCCAGAGGTCGGGGCTCAGGACGCGGGGGAGCCTGCCTTTGACGAACAGGACGAACGCGAGGCCCGGATGCTCGTCCGTGAACGGAAGATGCACCTGCGCCGCGTAACGCATATTGTCCGCGCCGGCCAAAAGGAACGCGTCGCAAGCCGAGCGTTCCAGTTCCGACTGGATCTTTTCAAGTACGGTCGTATTCAAATTCTTCTCCTTGGCTCTGTCGGCAATGGATTGCCGGTTCCCGGCATCGGAAGCGGTCCCCCGCCCTGTCCTGTTGCCCTGTTGCGGGAAGGCGGGGACGGCGGCTCTCTCCTCCGCTGTCCGCCCCTAGTGGGCGCTGCGGAATCCTGTGATCATATAGGGCTTGTCCCAATTCCGGTGCCAGCTCAGGAGGCGCGCCCCGCCCTTTTCCACGGCGTAGATGTCGATGGATCGGAGGAGTTCCCCTTCCGGGCCCAGCGTCGCCACATCAAGGGCGATGACCATATTTTCGCAAAGCAAGGTGGGATCGTCGGCGGTAAGGTACGGCCCTTCGATCTCCCCACGCCCGACGCCGTGGCCCACGCCGGAAGCATCCGCAAGAGGGATGCCCCGCGCCGCGGCTTCCTTCACCACGGCGTCATGGATGTCCGAACAGGCAACGCCGGGCCGGAGCATGCCGAGCGCCAGCGTCTTGAGGCGCAGGTTGTCGGCGCAGGCGCTGCGCACGCGCGGGTCCATGTCCTCGCCGATATGGATCATGCGCGCCGTGACGCCCCAGTATCCGCCGTGGCAGCAGGCGTACTCGATCCGGCAAAGCCCCTCCGGGGGAAGGAAGCCGCGCTGCGGCATGTAGTTGGCACCGATCGCCTCTCCCACCACAGCGGCCATATTGCCGCTCATGCTCGTCCCGCCTTCATAGGCGTGGATGCGTACCCTCTCGATGAATTCGGACGCCGTGTAAAAGCCCTTGCGGTAGGCACTGCCCGAATGCGCGCCTTCCATATGGTTGATCGCGCCGATGATGCCGGTATCCACCTGGCGGCAGGCCATTTCGATCCGGTCGATTTCCTCGGGGAGCTTCACAAGGCGCAGGCCGCGCAGCATGGGGCCCGCATCCTTGAACGAGCAGCCGGGGAAGGCCGCGCGCAGGGCGTCGAATACGGAAGCGGCGGTCTGGCTGAAATCAACGCCGACCACGCCGTCCAGATCGGGGCGGCTTTCCTTGAGGCGGCGGATAAGGCAATCCGCGCCCACGGC
>CAUHBW010000409.1 GCA_959604115.1 uncultured Bilophila sp.
TGGTCAAAAACAGGCAATTCCGGGAAGACCTTTTTTACCGCCTTCATGTCGTGGATATCTGCATTCCGCCCCTGCGCAAGCACAAGCAGGACATTCCCTTTCTGGCCCATCATTTTCTGCGGGCCTTCAATGAAAAATACGGCATCACCCGTCAATTCTCCGAAAACGCCCTCGCCCTGCTCATGGACTACGATTGGCCCGGCAATATCCGCGAATTGCAACATCAGATAGAAAATCTTGTGATTACGACGGACTCCCAAATCATCGATTCCATCGATCTGTCTTTGAAGCTCTCCGAAGGCACGGGAAACGACGCTCCCCCTTTTCCCGCTGCCGGAGGGACGTTGCGCGAAAAGCTGGAGTGCTACGAATCGAACATTATCCATGAAGCCTACCGAAAATACGGCTCCTCACGAAAAATAGCCCGCTTCCTGGGAATCAGCCAGTCAAAGGCCAACAACCTCCTCCGAAAATACATTCGCAAGGATGCCCCCCCTCCTTTAACAAGCTGCTTTATCGAGATGATGGACTGATCGCGGAGCCGCCGCACAAATCCTGCGGCGGCTTGACGCAGCGCGCCAACACCGGACGCGGAGCGTTCCCTCTCAATTTTTATGTCGGATATTCTCTTATAGCCACGACTATTACGATATGCCGCGTAGCTAGGAACACGCCATTCCGGTACCCCTGATCGTGATGCCCATAACCTTCGTCGGCACCGACAGAAGATGGGAGAGGGAATCTCCGAAGCCGACAAGTGCTTCATCAAGGACGTCCCCCTGTTTGAATCTATCCGGAGGAACACCGCAGAATAACCGCTCTTTCCCCAGCATAAAAAAGCTGCCTGACGTTCATCCGGCAGCTTTTTTATTGGTGCGGCTTGCCGAAGGCCGCCCTTTTTCCGTACGACGCAATGTGGAAAAATGCCGCAGCGGAAGAAAAACTTCACAACTGATTTTTTTTGATATAGAATGAATAAGCTTTTGTATGGATGTTTTTTTCAATGAAACCTTCCATACAACGCTAAATAGCAACAATAGTCTTTTCTAAAAAAGAAATGAATAACCTCTTCGTGGTAAAAAAGGGATTATTCCGCAAAACCTCCGGCGGGGCGAACGTTTCGTTCCCCCAACTGAAAGCAGGTCCGCATGTCCCACTTTGCCTTTCTCAGAAATATGCTCGACAGGCTTGCAACGAAAAGGAAAAGGTTGAGACCCATCGCCTTCATTGTCGTGGCATTGCTGGTTGTCGTTTCCTCGTGTCTTGTCATCCGGCACATCAACCAGCGTATTCTGGATGTAAATTGCGAAAAAGTGCTCGAAATAACCCAAAAAGGGGCGAGTCTCTTCAAGAACGAACTGAAAAGCACCGAAGAAAGCCTCAGAATGTTTATCCGCCTGCTGCCGGAGGATACGGCGCAGTGGGAATCCTGCATCTTCAACATGCTGGAGGTGCACTCCTTCTACCGGGTGACCATCGTGACGGAGGACGGCGTCACGGCGAGCAACAGGAAAATTTCCCCAACCCAGCTCACGGAATGGAAAAAGCGGCAAAACGAGGATTTCGCGTTCTCCGAAACGTACATGGGCGATACCGGAACCCTGCAGACATTGTTTCATTTCCCCTTTCAGGCGCACGGGGTACGCGCCCACCTGTATGTCGAGCGCATCCTGAACAGGCTTTACAACAATGAAGCTATGGAATTTTTCGGAAGCGACGGCTTTTCCTATGTCGTGTCCGGCTCGACGGGAGAATTTCTGCTCAAGGCCCGGAACCGGAACAGCCAAGGGTTTTATACCAATCTCTACTCCATGTTGCGGGACAACGAAAAAAATGCGCCCGAAGACGTGGAGCGCCTGCGGGCCCTGCTGAACGAAGGACTCACCGGCACCGCCATCATGCAGTTCCGGGGCGAAGCCTCCTACCTCTGTTTCGTGCCGATCCGGGAAAAAACGGATTGGTACTTTTTTTCCATCATCCCCCAGCGGACGCTGGAAGACGTGGGAAACGAAACGTCGATCTTCATCTTCTGTCTCGTCGCGCTGTCTCTGTTCGGCTGCCTGTTCATCTACATCCTCAACAGACAGGCCGATGCGCTTGCCTCCAAGTACAGGGAGCAGGCGTTCCGGGACTCGACGTTCAACGCGATCTCGGCGAACATCGATACGGTCATCGCGGTCTACAGCTCGTCGCTGAAAAAGACGGAATTCCTTTCGGAGAACAGCGGACGCATCCTCGGCATTGGCGGCGGCGATCTTGCGCTGGCTCAGGAAAAATTCCTGAGCGGCTGCCGGAGCGAAAAAATAAGGAAGCTGTTCGACGCCGCAACCCGGCAGGAAATCGAAGCGTTCGTTTCGGAAGTTTCGACCTATGACAATCCCGCCACCGGCGAAACCATCTGGCTCCGGGTGAGCGTCTACAAAATACGCAACAGTCTCGTCGAGGGGAAATACATCCTCACCGTCGAGGACATCACCAGCGATGAAAACAAGACGCGCCTTCTCCACGACGCCATGCTGGCGGCGCAGCGGGCCAACGAGGCCAAAAGCACGTTCCTCACCAACATGAGCCACGAAATCCGCACGCCCATGAACGCCATCATCGGCATGACGGTTCTCGCGCAGATGCATCTGGAAAGCCGCCCCCGCGTTCAGGACTGCCTGAACAAAATCGCCGGGGCGTCGCGCCATCTTCTCGGGCTGATCAACGACATTCTGGACATGTCCAAGATTTCCAGCGGAAAAATGACGCTCTCCACCGAAACGTTCTCCCTCTCGGACCTGCTCGACGCCACGGCGACCATCATTCTGCCGCAGGTCAACGCCAAGGGACACGACTTCGAAATGCACATCGAAGGCGAATGCGACCGCATGTTCGAGGGCGATCCCCTGCGTATTCAGCAGATGCTCATCAACATTCTCGGAAACGCCGTCAAATACACGCCGGAAAACGGTTCCATTCAACTGAACGTTTCCGTACGCCTTCGGGGCGACGGATACGGCGCGATCACTTTCGTCGTCAGCGACA
>CAUHBW010000410.1 GCA_959604115.1 uncultured Bilophila sp.
TGACAGGGTCTGCGCGCAACTCCGCCGTTTGCTCGATCGCGGTTTCACCCCGTATCCCGTCTCCGTCAACCAGTCGCGCGTGCACATCAAGGACCCGGAGTACCTCGCCAAACTTCGGGCGGTGATGGAGCGCTACAACCTGCCGGAACACCTGATCGAGCTGGAGCTGACGGAATACTCCTTCGCCGAGGGCGACAAGATCCTTCCCCTGATTGCGGAGATCAAGAAGCTGGGGCTTTCCCTTTCGATAGACGATTTCGGAAGCGGCTTTTCGTCGCTCAACCTGCTGCGCGAACTGCCCATCAACATCCTCAAGATCGACAAGTCGTTTCTGGCGGAAAGCGGCGTTTCCGAAAAGAGCGGCATCATCATTCGGAACATCGTCCGCATGTCGCAGGATCTGCACATCGACAACGTGTGCGAGGGCATCGAAGAGGAGGCGCAGGCCGCGTTTCTGCGCGGCATCGGATGCCGGTACGGACAGGGCTATCTGTTCAGCAAGCCGATTCCGGAAGACGTTTTTCTGCGCACGTATTACGGAATCCAGTCGCTGTAAGCCGGATTGCCCGGCGGCGTCCGATCGGGCTCCGGGAAGACGTACGGTCGAATCCGGCGGGTGCGGGCGTCGCCGTACCTCCCGAAACCAAAGAAACGGCTTTGTCCGCAGGCAGGCGCAATGCTCCGGACGAGGGGAACACGATACGAAAAACGCGAACGGGGAGGACATGTCCTCCCCGTTCGCGTTTGATCTTTGAGGGAAACGTCCGGCTAGCGTTCCGCCCCGGCGGCCTCCAGACGATCCGTGATCGTGTTTTTGATCCATTTGGGATCGAACCAGTCGAGAGGCTGGACCTGAATGCCGTGGAGCAGGATGCCGAAGTGCAGGTGATCGCCCCCGGCGAGGCCCGTGGTGCCCGTGAGGCCGATGACGTCGCCCTTTTTCACGCTCGCACCCACGCTGGTCTGGATCTCGCTCATATGCGAGTAGAGGGACTGGAGCCCCAGCCCGTGGTCGATGATCACGAGGTTGCCGAAAATCCCCAGCGGTTCCGCGAACACGACTTTGCCGTCGTTCGCCGCCGGAACCGGGGCATGGGCTACGGAGGCGAGATCCTGCCCCATGTGGGTCTGTTCGTCGATCTTGGTCCCGTTGTGCATGTAGGTCCGCTGATCCCCGAAGCTGGCTCTGGAGGCGGAGCCGGGCAGGCGCTTGAAGGAGCCGCTCCACAGGATGGTGGGAGCCGTGTTCCTGCCCACTTCCAGCAGGGTCTGCTCGTTGGAGAGACGGACTTCATTGTTGATTCTGATGTAACGCTCAAGGTTGGAGGCCGCATCGGGAATCAGTTCCTTGAAGACGTCTTCCTTGCCGTCCAGAAAACGGTCGCTGATGTTGAGCGTGTCCTTGCGGAAATTCCGTTCCCCGGCATTGATGAGGACGCGGTTGCGGGATTCGTTTCCGGCGAGGTCGCGGGTGATCAGTTCGGGGCTGAACTTGCCCTTGGGCGTGTCCAGTGGGAAGGCGATAAAGCAATAGTACAACCCGTTCGGCTGGAGGAAGGCGGGGAAGAAGCGGTCGCCGAGCCGGACGCCGGTCATGCTCGCGTCTTCCGAAACGCTGTAGGCGATGGCGGTCACGCTGCCGCGCCGGAGGGCCGGAACCGTGCTCCGGATGCGGACCTTGGGCGGTTGCGTATCCAGCTGCATGTTCCATTTGCGGGTGGTTCCGTTCCCCTTGCCGAAGCTCATGAGAGAGTCGTCCCGGGCCGTGATTTCCAGCTCGAACGCGCCGTCGCGCAGTCCCGCGTTTTTGAGGTTGAACGAAGCCGTCTGTGAGGGGGCGGCTTCGCTGAACACCTTGTCGAGGATGACCAGCGACTGGTTGTTTCTGTGGATGGTGACGGAAACGGAACGGACCCCGGATTTGGCGTCCGTAAGCGTCAGCGCGATGTCCTGCGTCGGCGAAATCCTGCCGGTGTCGGGCGTCATGACGATTTCCGGACCGTCGAGATCGTCCAGAAACAGATAGACGCCGAACCCCAGCGCGGCCAGGAGCAGCGTCACAAAGCCATAGCTGATGGTATTACGTATGATACGACCCATGTTTTTTCCTTGAACGCACGTGGAGAGAATCGGAGAAAAGGATCAGACTTCGTGCAGAAGCGCGATGGCGAGACGGAGGAAGTCGGCTTCCGTGATGATGCCGACGAGCTTCTTGTCGTCGTCAAGGACGGGCAGACAGCCGTACTTGTGCCGGTACAGGATCTCTGCGGCTTCCCGGAGCAGGGTGTCCGGCGAAACCGTCTTCACGTCGGTCTGCATGATGTCCCCGACCATGATCGCGGATTCGATTTCTTCCTGCTCTTCCTGTTCGATTTCGGCCAGATGAGAAACGGCGTAGCCGAGCAGGTCGCGGTGGGTGAGCAGGCCGACGAACCGGTCGCCGTTTTCCGTCACCGGGATGTGGCGTATCTTGGCGAGCTGCATGAGGGTGCGTACGTCCTGAAGGGAGTCTGTCCGCTGCAACGTGAACACCTTGGTCGTCATCAGGTCACTGACATAAATCATATTGTTCTCCATAAAAGGGTGCGGCATGGTCCGGTGGATACTGAAGATTCGTTGGGCCCCGGAACGGGGCGTCGGCGCGCACAAACAGTCCTGTTCCGGGCGCTGGAGGGTGCTTGCATTCTTACGCAAGACGGTCATACTGTATAGCGACATTTTTGCACAGGGAAAGCGTCTAGGCAAGTGTCGGCCCGTCCTTTTCCCGCATTCTCCGATGCATTCGGAGGGTGTCCGCCAGTATTCCCGTTTCTTTATTGGAGTTCCATGACCGTATCAGGACAACACCGGACTTTTGCCGATTTCAGGCGCCAGCGCGCCCGGATGGTGCGGCGCCTTGAGGCGCAGGGCATTACGGACGAGGCGGTTCTCGCCGCCATGCGCTCCGTCCGGCGGCACTGCTTCGTTCCCGAGGCGTTGCAGGCCCGCGCCTATGAGGAGCACC
>CAUHBW010000411.1 GCA_959604115.1 uncultured Bilophila sp.
CGCCCTCGCCCGCAGGCCGCTGCTTGATCCCGCCGCAAAACAGGCCACGGCAGCACAAGAACTTGTCGAAAACCTGCGCGGCAAACCGGTCCGCAACGAGGATATCCGACAGTTTGAAACCCTGCGCGCCAAGGCGCTGGAAACCGAATCGCCCGAAGCCAAAACGTATTTTGACGCGCTGGCCCGCGTGCTGCTGCTCCGTCCGCTGACCGAGGCCACAGCAGGCTTCAAGCCAGAAGCCAAAGCCGGATTCATCCATACGCTGCACAGCCAACTGGAACGTGTTCTTACCGCCGGCGACGATCAGACGCTGTGGCAGACGCAGCTCGAACTGCAAGGCAGCCGCGAGCTGCTCAGGCAGGAAGGGAGACTGGGGCCGGAACAGGAAGCCGCGCTGAACAGGCTGGACAACCTGCTCGTCTACCGGCGCGTCCATCTGGCGACGCTGGGCATCCTCGAAAGCAAGGCGGCCCAAATGAAAGCGGGCGAACCCGACCTTCCCCCGCTCCAGCAACTGCACAGCCAAACGTTGACCCTCAAAGGTAAAAGCGAACTCTCATCCGATACGCCCCGCCCGCCTCTCGGCCTGATGGCTCTCGAAAACCTCGCCTATCCCGCCGAAAAGCTGGCCGGACGCCTTGAGCGTCTCTCCCAGAAGACCGCCGACGCCATCAAAGGACAGACGGACGATCTGCTCGACCGGCTCAGGAAGCCGGATGCCGATCCGGAGGATCTCGCTCCCTCCGCTAAGGCCCTCAGGGACAGGCTGGGGACGAGTTCCGACAGACTGCTGCAGTCGGACAAGCTCCTGCTTGATGCGGAATACGCCAAACTGGAGGGCGCGCTTGAAGTTGCGCGCTGTGTGGTTGAAGGTGAAAAGGCCTTGCGGGAAACCCCGAACTCGGCGCAAGCATTGGAAGCCTGCCGGGATGGCCTTGCCGAACGGGGCAAGGGTCTTTCGCTGCACGATGAAGACGGCATCCGTTTGCAGAACATCCGGGAAAAGCTCGACACGAGAATAGGCGATCTCAAAAACACGGCGGAAGGGCTTGAAAGAACGTTCTGTGACGCCGTGGAAAAACGTATTGGGGAAACCCGGTCGCCCGACGCGTTCGATGCCATTCAGAAAGATATTGCCGCCCACCTCGAACAGCTCGCAACGACGCCGGAAGAAAGTTCAAATTTCAGCGATTCCCTCAGGCAACATTTTACGGACCAGCTCAAGGAGTTGTCGCAGCGGTGTCATGTGGAACAGTTCCGGAGGCTGGTCACAGGCACGGAATCCACGCGGAGCGACGCGCCGTCGCTTGAGGAATGCCGGGGCCGGATAGCCGATTCCGGGCTTGACGAGGCTCGTCTCAGGGACGTCGAAGCCCTGTTCGCAGCCTCCTCCCAAAAAGCGCTGGCGGAACTCCAGCAAAGAGCGCTTGAACTGCGCGGCGGACTCGGCGGATCTGCGGAGGAACTCAGAAAACTCCCCCTGTCGGAACTTGTGGAGCTCGCCGGACGCCGCCTGCTCCCCGCCGAAAAAGAAACGTTTTCAGCCAGCTTGCGGGAACTGGAAAAAGACGCGGGGGAAAACCTGTTCCGGGCCGCCGCCGGAATCGGCTCATCGCCGAAATCCGGTCTGGCTTCCGGCCTGACCGAAACTCAGGCCGGTACGTTAAAGGACCTGTGCATCCGGGCGTGGTGCCATCCGTCGCTTATGGCGGCCCTTGAATCCTTGTCCGCGAAGGGCGACCTCGCGGCCTTGCTCGATGCCGTACATGAAGGGAAGGCCAATCCCGGCACGGCGGATTCCGACGTCGTCTTACAGCTGGACGCCCTGCTTCTGCCCTATCCCGACCTCGACGACATTGCGCTGGCCGTCAAACGCGACTGTACCAGTGAAGATCAACGTGAACTGCTGGCCTACAGGCATGAAAGCGCCAGAGCGAACCGCGAAATAGGCAGAGCCCTCAACGAGCTCATCCCCGAAAAGGTACGCCGCCAGATGGGACTGGGCGGCTCCGAGGTCAACGCGGCACTGCTCGAACGCCTCGTCAACGCGGCGGGAGACAAGGGAAAGACGTTCAACCAGATGGACCTGCTCCTCGTGCGAGCCTTGTGGTGCGCACGGCAGGCCGAAGGCAATACGGACTTCGATGCGTTCCAGCAATCCCTGCCCGAGGCATTCCGCGACATCCCCAGCCTTGAGGCGCTTATGGGAGCGGGCGTCGGCAGTGCGGCCATGCTGGGGAGGATATCCAAGAGCATCGCCAAGATGTCCCACAGCTTCGGCGGCAAGGATTCGCTGCTCCAGATCTGCGAACGCATCGCCACGTCCGACGAAAAATGGGCCGCCTCCGTCGTCCTGACGAAGTTGACACGCAACCTCTTGGGCGGGATCAGTTTCTCCGGAACACAGGCCATGCAGGGCGACGCCTCCGCGCTAAAGAAAGCCTTTGAGCGGGAACTGGCGGCCACCTCGGGACCGGGCTCCCTGGCGGATGCGACCCGTATCCGTTTCGGCAAGGCCGACGAAACAGCCAGAGCCTCCTATGCGGAGCAGCTCAGCGCCTTTGCAAGCCGTTCCGGGGAACTCACCGCCGCCGCACAGCGGCTCGAACTCCTCGCGGCGGACTATGAAGCCGCAAAGGAAGCGTTCACGGGAGACGAGCAGCGCAACGAGATGCTGGAACGCCTCGAAGGCGTTCTGGACGGGGACACGCTGGCAAAGCTCCGGGGAGGGCGAAAAACCACTGTCTACGGGGCTACCCTTGCCATGGGCCTCCTGCTTCTTGAAACCATCCTGACCAAGGAAGGGCTCGGGGACTTCACAGCTCGAAAGGCGTTGGTCAATCGCCTGAAATTTCAAAAACACATCGATTTGAACGGAATGCGGGGGAGCAGCTTCGCATGGGGGCGGGACTCCGGCGACGAAGGATTCCGGAGGGCTCTGACAAGACTGGAAACGGCGGGAACAGAGGCCGAATTCAATGCCGCCAGGACGGACATGCTCCA
>CAUHBW010000412.1 GCA_959604115.1 uncultured Bilophila sp.
GGGGGGGGGGGGGGCCCCCCGCCGGGGGTCGGGGGCGGCGCCCCCAAAGGGAGAGCTCAATGGTGATCGACAGACGGTTGCTGACGCATATCAACTGGGGCCTGCTGGCGGCCACGCTCCTGCTGTTCTGGGTGGGGATCGGCAACCTCTATTCCGCCAGCGGCGTCCGGGTGGAAGACGGCATCAGCCTCGCCCCGTTCTACGAACGGCAAATGATCTGGGGCCTTTTCGGCCTTGTGTCCATGCTCGCCTGCATGAGCTTCGACTACCGCCACCTGCAGGCGATGGCCCTGCCGTTCTTTTTGCTGGTGGTCTTTTCCCTGTGCCTGATCCCCATTTTCGGCAAGGTCATCTACGGCGCGCGCCGCTGGATCGATCTCGGGTTCTTCCACTTCCAGCCGAGCGAAATGGCGAAGATCGCCGTGCTGCTCATGGGCGCGCAGGTGTTGTCGCTGGACGGCGAACCGCTGTCGTGGAAGCGGCTGTTTCAGGTGTCGTGCGTCGGAGGCATTCCGGCGGCGTTCATCGTGTTTCAGCCGGACCTCGGCACGGCCCTGACCGTACTGGCCATCCTCGGCGGCATGATCCTCTACCACGGGCTCAAGAAACGGGTGCTGCTGGTCTGCCTTGTGAGCATTCCGCTGTTGCTGCCGATGGCGTGGTTCGCGCTGCACGACTACCAGAAGCAGCGCATCATGACCTTCCTCGATCCCTCGAACGATCCGCGCGGGGCGGGGTATCACATCATCCAGTCGAAAATAGCCATCGGTTCCGGTCAGATATGGGGGAAAGGATTCCTTGAGGGCACGCAGAGCAAGCTGAGCTTCCTCCCGGAAAAGCACACCGACTTCGCCATCGCCGTGTTCGGCGAAGAGTGGGGCTTCGTGGGGTGCGTGGCGCTCATGGCCCTGTTCAGCCTGTTTTTGCTGAGCATCTTCAACACGGTGCGGAGCGCGAAGGATCGCTTCGGGAGCAATCTGGCTGCGGGCATATTCATCTATTTTTTCTGGCAAATAGCAGTCAACACCGGCATGGTTGTGGGGATCATGCCGGTGGTCGGCATCCCCCTCCCCTTCATCAGTTACGGCGGCAGCGCCACGCTCGTGAATTTTTCGCTGATCGGACTGGTGCTGAACATCTCCATGCGCCGTTTCCTGTTCAAAACGTGATCGGAAAGGGCGCGGAAGCGCCACGGGCGAGCGTTTTTTCACAAGGCGGAACGTGCCCGCGCCCGTGCCGGGACGCCGGAGGCGCGTTTTGCAGAACAACTTGAAATAGAACATCTTATGAAAACACCCCTCCGAAACGTCCGTTTCCGTCAAAAGGGGATTGTGATCTTTTGCTTTTAAGAAGAACCTTTGACACATTTTGGTGGTTGGTATATAACCCCTCCATTCTGTACGTTTAGCCGTTTATGAAGGGAGTTCCTGCGTGATAGATCTCGATATTACGTTATGGTTCCAGTTGGCGAACTTTCTCATCACCCTGATTGTGCTCAACTACCTTTTGATTGCGCCCATCCGGAAAATCATCCGGGAACGCAAGGAGAAGGTGGCCGGGCTTGCCGGGGATATCGACGCCTTCGCCGCTGATGGCCAGAAACTTCTGGACAACTACGAAACGGAACTCGCCAAGGCCCGCGCCGCCGCCAATCTGCAGCGCAAGCAGGCCAAGGCAGACGCCGAAGCCGAAAGCCGCGTCCTTCTCGACGCCGCCAACGCCGATGCGCAGAACCGTCTGCGGGAAACCCAGGCGGCCGTCCGCGCCGACGCCGATGCGGCCCACAAAACGCTCCAGGCCGAAATGAAAGGCTTCGCCGACGCGGCGCTGGCCAAAATCCTCGGATAACGTTTCACGGTACGCACGGGGGAATCCTTGAACGCGCTCGTCTCTTTTTTCAAGTCCAAAGACGGTTTGGTGGCGGTAGCCACGCTGGTGCTGCTGGGCATCGTCTCGCATTACAGCGATCCCTACAACGCCTGGATCAACCTGCTGGCCCGCGTCGGCAACGTTTGCGTCTTTCTGTACATCCTGTGGCGCGCTGGCGGGAAGGCCATCGTTTCCAGCCTGAGCTCGCGGCGGGCGAACATCGCCGAGGAACTCGACAGCCTCGCGCGGCGCAAGCTTGAGGCCGAGGAGCAGCTCCGGGATCTCCAGAGCCGCATCGCCAACCTGAACGCGGAACGGGAAGCCATTCTCGAGGAAAGCCGCGTCCAGGGCGAAGCCCTCAAGGCCAGCCTCGTCGCCGAGGCGCAGGCCGAAGCGGAAAAAATCCGCGAACAGGCCGCCCGCGCCGCCGACACCGAAACCAAGGGCGCCGTGGATGCGCTCCGCAACCAGATCGCGGACGAGATCATCGAAGCCGTCGAAGCCTCGCTGAAAGAGCGTCTGAACGCGAACAAGCACGCGAAACTCATCGATAACGCGTTGAAAAAGGTGGTGCTCAATTGAACGGCGACATCGTAGCGCAGCGTTATGCCCATGCGCTCTTTGCCCTCGGCAAGGAACAGGGCATGCCCAAACTGGAGGCCTTCGGAAAGACCCTTTCCGAGCTGGCCGGACTGCTTGATGAAGCTCCCGAACTGGCGCGGCTGTTCCGCGCCCCCGTCATCAGCGTGGCTGAGAAGCGGAATGTTCTGTCGCAGCTCCTTGCCGGTCTTGATGCCGATCCGGTCGTGAAGAATTTTTGCCTTTTGTTGGCGGACAAGGAGCGTCTCCCGCTGTTCGGTGAGATCGTCGAATGTTTCGGCAAGCTCCTTGACGAAGCCAAGGGCATTGTCCGCGGCAGACTTCTGACTGCCGTTAACCTCAATAAAGACCGTCAGGCGGGCATTCTTGCCGCGCTTGAAAAGCAGACCAGCAAACAGTTGGCCCTGACGTTCGAGGTGGATCCGTCCATCCTCGGCGGGGTTGTCCTTCAGGTGGGGGACAAGGTGCTGGATGCAAGCCTTCGTGCGCAGTTGACTATCCTCAGAGACATCAT
>CAUHBW010000413.1 GCA_959604115.1 uncultured Bilophila sp.
CTAAAGTGCCCCTGCTGCAAAAATTCATGGTTCCCGCATGCCTCACAGGCGGTGTCCTTGGATTTATCATCATCAACACCATGGGGTTTCCCGGCGTCAAACCGGAACTGTACAGCTCTCTTGCCTACCACTTTTTTACGCTGTCGTTTATCAGCCTCGGGCTGCGGGGCATGAGCAAGGTCGCGCACGAAAAGGAATCCGCGACCAAGGAAATGCTGAAGGGGTCTGTCTGGCAGGCGCAGATATTTTATATGAGTCTGTGCGCGCAGCTCATTCTTGCTACCGGACTGATCTATTTGATTAACTGGGCAACCGGGAGTCGCTTCCTCGAATCCATAGGGTTTCTTGCGGCCCAAGGATTTACGGCCGGTCCGGGGCAGGCGATGAGCAGGGGGCTGGTGTGGGAAAAGTTCGGGCATCCCGGAATGGGACAATTGGCGCTCTCCTTTGCCGGCATAGGCTTTATCGTATCGTTTGTGGTCGGAGTGCCTCTGGTGCGCTGGGGGCTGCAACGCCGTCTCAATACCTATCCTGTCGGGGAAATTGCCGACGAGGTCAGAATCGGTCTTTTGCATCGCGATAATCGCCCCGCAGCGGCCTATCAGGTGTCCCAGTCATCCAATGTGGACAGTCTGGCATTGCAGGTCGCCTTTGTGTTTGGGGCATGGGCGATATCCTACTACATCGTGGAGGCCGTCGCTCTGCGCGTGCCTCCGAGCATCGGCGGAACGCTCTGGGGGCTCTTCTTTTTCATCGCCATGGTCGTTGCTATGGGAATACGCTGGGTTATGACCAAAATAGGCATCGTCCACCTGATAGACGGCGATTCCATGACCCGCATGACCAGCTTGCTGATGGAATTTTTGCTTATCAGCACGTTGATTGGCATCAAGTTTGCCGTCGTCAAAACGTTTTTGCTCCCCATTGTTGTCCTTTCCATTGCTCTTGCCCTTTTTACCCTATTTTTCATGCTGTACTTTGGGAGAAGAGTTCCGGGGTATTCGTTTGAACGCACCGTCATGATGTTCGGCACCTGTACCGGGACCATTCCTACGGGACTCATCCTGCTGCGTATGGTGGACAGCGATTTAAAGACGACCGTTTCGGTCGAGGCGGGCATGTGGAACTTGTCCGTAGCTGTTTTCTTTTACGTGAACATCATCCTGCATGGCTATGTCGTATACGAATGGGGGATGCCGCTGACGCTTGCCCTGTTTGCGGCGACCTTCGTCATCTGCGCATTGATTCTTCGATTCTGCAAGCTCATAGCGTCAAAACAGTTTTGATCGCAACAGGTGAACATGTTTTTTGTGGAAGCACTGATGGATTGGCTTTCGTGCGAATAAGAATTGCCGGACCAGCATTTCCCGTTATCCCTTGCGGCCATCTCGCTCCATTTTCGTTCGGCTAAAAGAGGACAGAATGGAACCGCGTTTATCTGCTGATGCTCCAGAGAGTTTATTTCCATCAGTGCTTCCCAACACACGTTGGGAGTGTATATGAAAACAAGTCGGAAAGTGTTGTACGCCCGTGGCCGCATCGTGACCATGGATTCTGACGGTTCGATAGCCGACGCCGTTCTGGTTGCGGGAGAGCGCATTGAAGCCGTAGGCACTGAAATGGAACTTATCGGACGTTATGGGGAACCCACGCACCGTATCGACTTGGGCGGCAAGACGCTCTATCCTGGTTTTATTGATTCGCATAGCCATTTGTCGCTGTGCGCCGTCTGGCGCGATCATGTCTATTGCGGCGACGTAAAAGATCTGGACGAAGCCCTCGCCCGTCTTCGAGTGCACGCCGCCGCCCATCCCGAACAGGGCTTTGTTGTCGGGTACGGTTTTGACGATACGGACATCGCCGAGCAACGAGGCCCTACCCGGCAAGAGCTGGATGCGGTATGCTCAACAAAGCCCGTCCTGTTACTTCATCTTTCGGTGCATGGCGCCTATGCCAATACCGCCATGCTCAAACTGTTACGTATTGATCCGACGCGTCCGTGCGAAGAGCGGGATGTTCGGACCGCCAATGGCCTCCCCACCGGGGGACTGGTTCGGGACATGGTTATCCGGGCGTTGGAGCATGTGCCTCCGCAAACTCCGGAGCAGTTTGAGGCCGGACTTCTTGATGCCGTTGAAAAGTACAATGCCCAGGGTTTTACCAGCACCATCGGCGGCGGTGTGGGCGTATCCGGGCAGACGCCGCTCGACGTCATCCGTGGCCTTCTTGCGCTTGAGGGCGGGAACCGTTTGAACATCTGCGTGTATATGCCTTACTTTTGGACATGCTATCCCCAAATGGAGGCGCTGGGATTGCTTGACCTCGCGGGGACCAAGCATGTGCGTCCCGCCGGACTGAAAATGGTCGTGGATGGGTCCATCCAATTGTTCACTGCGGCCGTGCCCGAGGGATACCATACCCGGCCATCCGTGCGTCCGTCCATTATCGGCACGCAGGAGGCATTGAATGAAAAAGTTTACGCGGTGCATGCCGCAGGCCGCCAGTTGATCATTCACGGCAACGGCAACGGCGCCATCGAGGCGATTATACGCGCCGTGGAACTGGCTCAGCGGCGGTGTCCCAGGCCAGATCCGCGTCATATTCTCGTACATTGCCAAATGGCCTCGGATGAACAGCTCGGACGCATGAAGCGTGCGGGGATCTGGCCGACTTTTTTCGGCTTGCATATCTGGAACTGGGGCGACAGGCATGTGGAACTTTTCCTTGGACCTGAACGCGCCGCCCGTCTTGATCCCTGCGGCAGCGCCGCCCGGATTGGGCTTCCCTTCTCACTCCATGCCGACACGCCGATCCTTCCGCAAATGACGATGCGTTCCATCCATACCGCCGTGAATAGAGAGACTAAAAGCGGCCGCCGTCTTGGTCTGGAACAGCGCGTTAGCCCGTTGGAAGCCATGAAGGCCTATACCGTCTATCCCGCGCGCATGATGTTCGGCGAGCGGGAACGGGGCAGCATTGAG
>CAUHBW010000414.1 GCA_959604115.1 uncultured Bilophila sp.
TGGACAGGTCGCCGAGGGTGATGCTGTTCATGGCGGTGAACTGCGTGGACATGGCCATGCCGAGCAGGAAGAGCGGCAGGATGAGCAGCCACAGGGGCAGCGTGGGCGTCTGGAGGGCGAACTGGGCGATCATGAGGCCGATGCACACGGTCACGCCGGTCAGAGTGGCCCGGTAGCCGAACCGGTTGAGCACCTTCATGACGAAGGTCTTGGCGGCGATGGAGCCCACGGCGGTCGGGGCCATCATGGCGCCCGCCACCAGCGCGGGGTAGCCGAGTCCGACTTGCAGCATCAGCGGCATGAGGAAGGGCACGCAGCCCGTGCCGAGACGGGAGACGATGTTCCCGCCGATGCCCACGGAAAAGGTGCGGGTACGGAATACGCCGAGCCCGATCAGGGGATTGGGGCGGCGTTTGGCGTGACGCACGTACAGGACGAGCAGGACGGCTCCGGCGGCGAGCAGCGCCGGGGCGAGGACGTCGGGGCCCACCCCGTCGCCGAACACTTCCAGTCCGCTGGAGACGGCGACGAGTCCGAGCCCGAACAGAAAGAAGCCCGACAGGTCGAAGGGGCCGCGCGAGGCGGTGAAGTTCGGCATGATCCGCGCGGCGTAGACGATACCGATCAGTCCGACGGGGATGTTGATCAGGAATATCCAGTGCCACGTGGCGTAGGTGACGAGCCAGCCGCCGAGCAGAGGCCCCACCACCGGGCCGACGAGGCCGGGAATGCTGATGAAGTTGAGCACGGACACCAGCTCGGAGCGCGGATAGGCCCGGAGCACGGCGAGGCGCGCCACCGGCATCATCATGGCTCCGCCGACGCCCTGAAGAACCCGCGAGGCCACGAGCATGCACAGCGTGCCGGACAGGGCGCACAGAAGCGAGCCGAGGATGAACAGGGTCACAGCGAAGATGAACACCCGCCGCGTCCCGAAACGGTCCGCCAGCCAGCCGCTCACGGGAATGAGCATGGCGACGGTGAGGGTATAGCCCACCACGGCGAGCTGCATCGCCAGCGGCGAACGGTCGAGGCTGTGGGCCACGGCGGGGAGGGCGGTGTTAAGGATGGTGGCGTCCAGCGCCTGCATGAAGAAGGCCGCCGCGGCGATGGCGGGCAGTCCGGCTAGTTTTTTGAGGGAAAAGGTCATACGCTACACCGCCTTGTCTGTTCCGCCGTCGTGGACGCGGACCTTTGTGAAGGCCGTTTGTCCGGATATCGTGTTGATATACCAATATAATGTCAGGCATTCAAGCTGTTCCGCCTCTCCCCGGGCACGTGGGGGAACTTTTCACATGGCGCGTCCGTCCCGCACGGCGGCATACCCTGTACGGGCCTCTGGAGAAGCGAACGACGGGTGGCGTCCCGCACGGAATGCCCCGCATAACATAGAGGGAAAACGCCTGTCGGCGGACTCGGTGCGGTTCGACCTCAGCCGCCGCCCGCCCCGGCTGAACTTCCTTGCACGAGGCGGGAACCGTTCCCGTGTGCGGCGTTGCGGAGCGGCAACCCGGCCAGTCGGGGCCGTTCCCGGCGTACGGCGGCGTTGCGCGGGGAGAGGACGCCGGGGAAAGGCGGTCTTCGCCGGTGGACCGCCGGTTCGCGCGGCGTTTTTTCTGCGACGGCATGTGTAGTGACGCCGGTGCGTTGAGCCGTGCCGAGCGGTCCGATACGCCCCGTCGTTGGAGGGAAGGTCTGGACCTGCCGCCGGTTTTGGATGATACTCGCCCCTCTCCGTCGCTTTTCGGGATGACGGAGGTTTCGGGAAGGCATCTCTCGCGGCCTCGGAGGAGAACGGGCCGGAGGGAAACCGCACACCCCAAACCTGCGCCATGCAGGAAAAAACGGGAGAAGGCATGGCCTCTCAAGCAAAGCACGGTATATTGGGCGGGACGATGATCATCGCCGGGACGGCCATCGGCGCGGGGATGCTGGCCCTGCCGATGATTTCGGCGGGCATGTGGATCTACTGGTCCCTGCTGCTGATGGTGCTGACGTGGCTTCTGATGCTGCGTTCCAGTCAGGCGATTCTGGAAGTGAACCTGCACTACGAACCGGGCAGCAGCTTCCATACGCTCGTACAGGATACGCTCGGCCCGGTCTGGAGCGCGATCAACGGCATCGCCGTGGCCTTCGTGCTGTATATCCTCGTCTACGCCTACGTGAGCGGCGGCGGGTCCACCGTGCAGCAGACGGTCATGGCCGTGACCGGAAACGATCCCGGCACGGTGATGTCGAGCCTGTGCTTTTCGCTGGTGCTGATCGCCTGCGTCTGGTGGAGCACCCGGTTCGTGGACCGGCTTTCGGTCATCCTCATGGGCGGCATGGTGCTGACCTTCATCCTGTCCATGACCGGCATGCTGTCGCAGATCCGCCTGCCCGTGCTGCTGGACGTCGGTGAAAAGGGTTCCGGCGGCGGCGCGGTCATCTTCATCTGGTGCGCGCTGTCCACCTACCTGACCTCCTTCTGCTTCCACGCCTCCGTGCCCAGTCTGGTCAAGTATTTCGGCAAGGAACCCGTCGCGATCAACAAGTGCCTGCGCTACGGCACGCTGATCGCCTTCGTCTGCTACGTGGCGTGGATCGTGGCGGCAGACGGGATCATCTCCCGCGAACAGTTCAAGGCGGTCATCGCCGCGGGCGGCAACGTGGGCGACCTCATCCGCGCCGCCGGTTCCGGCATCGACAGCAACTTCATCCTGCGCATGCTGGAAGCCTTCTCCTTCTTCGCCGTGGCGACGTCCTTCCTCGGCGCGGGGCTCGGCCTCTTCGACTACATGGCGGATCTGTGCAAGTTCGACGACTCCGTGCTCGGGCGCGCCAAGACGACGCTCGTGACCTTTCTCCCGCCCTTGTTCGGCGGCCTGATCAAGCCCGACGGCTTCCTCGCCGCCATCGGCTGGGCCGGACTCGCGGCGACGATCTGGTCGGTCATCGTTCCGGCTCTCATGCTGCGGGCCA
>CAUHBW010000415.1 GCA_959604115.1 uncultured Bilophila sp.
GGGGGAATCATTCCCCCCGGACAGGGGGTCAAGGGGGGCGGTAGCCCCCCTTGCCGCCGGAGGCATTCATTTCTACCGCACTCCGGCCATTTCGCGAAGGCGGGCGATGCGGTCGTTGATGTCGGGATGGGTGCTGAACAGCTTGGCCATGCCGCCGCCGAAAAGGGGAGCCACGATGAACATTTCGGCGGTGGTGGGGTTGCCGTTCTGCATGGGGATGCGCTGGTTCCACGATTGCAGCTTGTCGAGCGCGGAGGCGAGGGCGAGGGGTTGCCCGCAGTAGCGCGCGCCGCTGGCGTCCGCGAGGTATTCGCGGGAGCGGGAGATGGCGAACTGGATCAGCGAGGCCGCGATGGGCGCGACGATGGCGAGCACGAGAGCCATGAGCGGATTGCCGCCGCCTTCGCCGTTTTCGTCGCTCCGGCCCATGCCGAAGATGGCGGCGAACTGCATGAAGTTGGCGATGGACACGATGGTCGAGGCCATGACCCCGGCGACCGTCTGGATCAGAATGTCGCGGTTGGCGATGTGCGCGATTTCATGGGCGAGCACGCCCTTGAGCTCTTCCGGGGAAAGCAGGCGCAGGATGCCCTCGGTGACGGCGACCACGCTGTTTTCGGGATTGCGGCCCGTGGCGAAGGCGTTGGGGGCCTGCTCGGGCACCACGGCGATGCGCGGCATGGGAATCCCGGCGTTGGCGGCCAGCTGGCGCACCATCTGGTAAATCATGGGCGCTTCGCTTTCGGACAGTTCGCGGGCCTGATACATCCTCAGCACGATCTTGTCGGAATACCAGTAACTCCCCACGTTCATGATCAGGGCGAGGCCGAAGGCGATGACGATGCCCGTCTTGCCGCCCAGTGCGCCCCCGAGAACGATGATCAGGCCGGAAAGCAGGGCTAGCAGCATGAATGTTTTCAGTTGGCTGGTCACGAAATGTTTCTCCTTGTGTGTTGGGGACGATGCCGGTTCGGAAACGAACCGGTTCTTTTCCTTGGAATAGGGGAAAATATAGGGTCGGAAAACGCCTTTGGCAAGGCCCGGCGGGGTTTCCCTGCGCCGGGGTTTTGCGCTAGGTTGCCCGAAGGACGCGACGGGCCCGGCGGCGATGCCGGGGAGCGCGTCTCAGGAGGCCCCTCGTGTCAGAAGAAAAAGCTCCGGTCGTGCTCGGGCTGGATATGGGCGGAACGCATACCGACGCCGTGTTGCTGCGCGGCGGAACGCTGGTCGCGTCCGTCAAGGTTCCCACCAACCATCAGGATTTGTTGATCTCCACCCGTGCGGCGCTGCACGCGCTGTTCGAGTCCGGCCCGGTCGCGCCGGCGGAAGTGGTCCGGGCGACGTTCGGGACCACGCTCGCCGTCAACGCCGTGGTGCAGGACGCCTGCGCGCCCGTTGGCCTGCTGATCGGCGCGGGGCCGGGCATCGATCCGGGCTGGTTCGGTCTGGGCGGGCATACGGCGATCGTTCCGGGCGGCGTGGATCATCGCGGCACGGAAATCGCGCCGCTGGACCGCGAGGCCGTGCGGGCCGCCGTGGAACGCTGGCGGGACGAAGGGATCACGGCGTTCGCCTGCGTCACCAAATTTTCCACACGCAACCCGGCGCACGAGAACGCGATGGAGGCGATCGTCCGCGAAGTGTGCGAGGCTCCGGTGATCGCGCTCGGGCACCGGCTGTCCGGGCGTCTGAACTTCCCGCGCCGCATCGCCACGGCCTACTGGAACGCGGCGGTCTGGACGCTGCACAACCGTTTCGCGGAGGCAGTGGAAGCCAGTCTGAGGGACATGGGCATCCATGCGCCCGCGTATCTGCTCAAGGCCGACGGCGGGGCGATTCCGTTGTCCGTGTCCCGCGAGCGTCCCGTGGAGGCGTTGCTTTCCGGTCCGGCGGCGAGCGTGATGGGCATGCTCGCGCTGACGCCCGCCTCGTCCGAGGATGTGCTGGTTCTCGACATGGGCGGCACGACCACGGACATCGCGCTTCTTGCCGGGGGGCAGCCCGTGCTGTCGCCCAACGATTTGGTGGTCAAGGGACGCTCCACGCTGGTCCGTTCGCTGAAGTCCGTATCCATCGGGCTCGGCGGGGATTCGCAGGTATCGGTTTCGACGGACGGCGCGCAGGTCGGCCCGCTCCGCAGGGATGCCGCGCTGGCGTTCGGCGGTTCCAGCGGTCCCACCTTTCTCGACTGTCTCAACGTGCTCGGGCACGCCGAAGCCGGGGATACGGCGGCGTCCCGTTCCGGCGTGGAGTCGCTTGCCCTCGCGCACGGCCTTTCCGCGTCCTCGCTGGCGCAGAAGGTTCTGGAACGTGCCCGCGTCCGCATTGCCGAGGCGGTAAGGGAGCTGCTCGACGAGGTGAACGCCCAGCCGGTCTACACCTTGGCGGCGTTGCTGGAGGATCGGGCCATCCGTCCGTCCCGCGCGGTGCTTGTGGGCGGGCCCGCCGAGTCCGTGGCCCCGCTGCTCGGTGGTGCGCTGGGTCTGCCGGTGGAGACGCTGGGCGATCCCGTTCTGGGACAGGTCGCCAACGCCGTCGGCGCGGCGCTCACCCGGCCCACGGAGTCGCTCGATCTCTTTGCGGACACGGCGGCGGGCGTGTTGCTGGTGCCGAGCCTCGACATCCGCAAGTCCGTCAACCGGCGGTACACGCTGGAGGAGGCCAAGGCCGAAGCCTGCGATCTCTTACGATCCCGCGTCGCCGCCTCGTTTTCCGGCGTTCCCGACATCGACGTCACCGAAGCGCAGGTTTTCGCCACCCTCGACGAGTACGGGCGCGGCGGGCGCGACATCCGTGTCCGCTGTCAGCTGCGTCCCGGCGTGGATGCGTGAAAACGAAGATTGGGGAGGGGGAGAGGAGCGCGGCACGGAAAAAGAAAAACGGCTGCGCCCCGCCCGTACAAGCGGGGAACAGCCGCAAAGAGGGATTCGATAAGGAAAAAAGTCTTAGGAGGATGAGGG
>CAUHBW010000416.1 GCA_959604115.1 uncultured Bilophila sp.
TTGGAGGGGGGAAGGGGAAACTTTCTCCAGAAAGTTTCCCCTTCCCCCCTCCAATCTTCATTTCTCCCCCTTCTCCAGTTCCTTGACCTTCCGGAAAATCGTGCTGCGGTCGACCTGAAAGTGCTTGGCGACCTCGGTGATGCTGCCGTAGCGGGCCATCGCGGCGGAAAGCACCTTGTTTTCAAGCTCCTTCATGATCTCCTTGAACGTCTTCCCATCAAGATCGAACTCCGGGGCGTCCTTTCGTGCGGAAACGGCGGCTTTGGAAGCCGCCCCGGTGATCGGCATGTCCGGAGCCCTGATGACGCTGTTCTTGCAGGTCACGGACAGCCCCTGCACCAGATTCTCCAGCTCGCGGACGTTGCCGGGCCACTTGTAATCGAGAAGCAACCGCTCCGCTTCATCGGAAAAAGACAGATGCCGGTGGTACTTGCTGCCGTAAAACCGGAGAAACATCCGCGCGAGGGGCAAAATGTCCGCCTGCCGATCCCGCAGGGGCGGTATGGCGATCACCGCCACCTTGAGCCGGTAATAGAGATCGCTGCGGAACTCCCCGCGCGCAATGGCCCGCTCAAGGTTCTTGTTGGTCGCGGCGATGATCCGCACGTCGACGGGCTTGGGCGTGGTGGAGCCCACGCGCATGATCTCCCAGTCCTGAAGAAAACGGAGCAGGCGCGTCTGCATGCTCATGGGCAGTTCGCCGATTTCGTCGAGAAAGAGCGTCCCGCCCGAGGCCGCCTCAATGAGCCCGATTTTCCCGGCCTTGTTCCCGCCGGAAAACGTGCCCGCCGCATACCCGAACAGCTCGGTCTCGATCAGGTTCTCGGGAATGCTTCCGCAGTCCACCTTGATGAAGGTCTTGTTCTTGCGCGGGCTCAGGGAATGGATGCGCCGGGCGATGACGTCCTTGCCCACGCCCGTCTCGCCGAGCAGCAAGACCGTGGCGTCCGTCTCGGCGATGGTGTTCACTTCGCCGTAAAGCTTCATCATGGCGTTGCTGGTGAAAATCTTGGGAGCCTTGCGGGAAAGTTCCTGCTCCTCGCCCGCCGTGCTGAGCTGCTGGAAGGCTTCGAGCAGCTCCTTCTGCACGCTGAGCTGCTCGCGCATCTCCGAGAGCATGGTCACGTCGCGGAGGAAAGTCACGCACAACACCAACCTGCCCTGCGCGTCGAAAACGGGATTGGCCTCAAGAATGAGCTTCCGCCCGTCGGAAACGGTCTGCACCCGCGTGGCCGGCTGCCCCGTCCGCATCACTTCGGGGTTCAGCACTACGTCCAGCCTGCCCCGGCGGACGAATTCCATCACGGAATGCCCGAGCATCTCCTCGCGCGGAATGCCGGTAATCTCTGCGTGACGCCGATTCAGGTGGACGACGATGCCGTCCGAATCGGAAATGCAGATGCCTTCCTTGAAGGCGTCGAAAAGCTGATCGAGATACTCTTGCAGCATGGCGTGTCCGTCTTTTATGATGAAACGTTTCCCGACATAGTCCCTTTTTATGCCGTATTGCGGGGCAAAAAGCAAACAAGTCGAGGGCGAAGACGAAAAGGCCCCGCCCGGAATCCCGGACGGAGCCGCAGGGGGAAGAGAACGCGAAGGCTACTGGCCGTACCCCATGAGGCTGGGCAGGAAGGTGCTGATCGCCGGGACGAAGGTGAACAGCAGGATGCACAGGGTCAGGGCGATCAGGTAGGGGACGACCGCGACGGAGATGCGCTCCACCGAGAGCCCCGCTATCCGCGACGCCACGAACAGGTTGACCCCGAGCGGCGGCGTCAGCATGGCGACGTTGTTGGTCACGACCAGAATGATGCCGAAGTGGATCGGGTCGATGCCGAGCTGGAGGATCATGGGCAGCAGCACGGGAACCAGAATGATGATGGTCGCCAGCGTTTCCATGAACATGCCGAGGACGTACAGCACGCCGATGATCATCAGGAGCACGAGGTGCGGATCGTCGGAGATGCCGAGCACGATGGCCGCCAGACGCTGCGGAGCTTCCTCGAAGGTCAGGATCTTGCCGAACAGGGTGGACGCGCCCACAATGAGCAGCACCGCGCCGCAGGTCATCGCGCCTTCGAGCAGGGCCTTGTAGATGTGCCGGGGCCGGAGCGCCCGATTGACCACGACGCCCACGAACAGCGCCCACACGATGGCGACCACGGAAGCCTCAACGGGCGTGGCCCAGCCGGTATAGATGGAACCGAGGATGATGAAGGGCGTAGCCAGCGCGAATCCGCACTTGCCGCAGCTCTTGAGGAAAAACTTCAGGTCGAAGGGCGGGGCGTTCACGTCGCCCTTGAAGCCGTTCTTCTTCGCCAGCAGGTACGCGGTCATGATCATCGCGAAGGCCACGATGAAACCGGGGATGAAGCCCGCCGTGAACATGGCGGTCACGGACAAGTTGCCGAGGATCGCGTAGATGATCATCGGGTTGGACGGCGGGATCAGGATGCCGATGGTGCCGCCCGAGGAGGCCGCCGCCGCGGCGTAGTCCCTGGAGTAGCCGTTGCGGACCATGGCGGGGATCAGGATCGTGCCCACGGCGGCGACGGTTCCCGGCCCGGAGCCCGATATGGCGGCGAAGAAGGTGCAGGCGAGAATGGTGGTGATGCCGAGCCCGCCGTAGATGCGGCCCACAAGCTGCTTCACCACGTCCACGATCTGCTGCGTGATGTTGCCGAACTCCATCAGCGTGCCCGCGACCACGAAACAGGGAATGGCGAGCAGCGGGAACAGATTCAGGCCGTCAAAGAGCGAGTTGTGGATGACCGACAGGGGCAGGATGTCGCCCCCGGCGAGAATGGCGACCACCGAGGAAATGATCAGGGACATGAAAATGGGCAGTCCCAGCAGGAACATGGCCACAAGGACGATAAGGGCAATGGCTAGGGTCAGGACTCGTTAATTAAGGTAGAAGAGAACAGTGACAGCAAGACAAA
>CAUHBW010000417.1 GCA_959604115.1 uncultured Bilophila sp.
CAAGATTTTCATATGGGTCCATATCGGTACGGGAAGCGCATCTTGCCGATTCGGACGCCTTTGTCCCCCGACGGCGCGCGAGAAAGACAAAAACGGCTTCGACGGCCTCCGGTCTTTTCCGGCAAAAGAAGACGTTCGTCGTTTTCCGGCCTTGCCCATTTCGCAAACGCGGACAAGCGGTTCCCGCACCTCCTCCCAAAAATCTTTTTCCCGCTTTTCAAGCAGCCCGGAACCCCACGTATCCCAGATCACGCGAACGCCCTCCGTCAGGGATTCGATAAGGTCGAAATATTTTGAAGCGGGAGGGATGGGGTTGGGGGAAGGGAGGGAGAGACTTTTGAAAAAGTTTCTCCCTCCCTTCCCCAATCTTCTTCCCATTCCGGCCATCGCAATCCAGTGGACAGACCGCGGGGTGACAACGTATAGAAACCGCAGACGAACGCTATCCATAACGGGAGCCAGACTCCCGGCGTTTCGGAGGAACCTATGCGATTTCTTCAACTCTGTTGCCTGTCGGCCCTACTCGGCGGCCTCGGCGGCTGTTTCTGGCAGAGCGCCCCGCTCCCCCCGGAACCCGAACCGCAACCGCTTTCCCCCGTGGCCCAGTTCATGGTCGCCAACGCGCCCGGCGCCACGGCGCTCGTTCAGGACGACGGCTTCGGCGGCGAGGTCCGCGTGACGCTTGAGGACACGTTCCTCTCGGCGGCGGGCGAAACCTGCAAGCGCGCCACCCTGCTCTCGGCGCAACACGAAGCGGAAATCGTCGTGATCTGTCACAACGGACAGGAAGGCGACGAAAGCGACCCCGGCGAGTGGCGGCTCATGCCCCGCGTTTGGGGAAAGGGCATCACCACGCCGTAATCTTCAATGCCCCTTCCGGTCCGCCGGGAGGGGCGTCTCTCCCTTTCTTTCCCGTATATTCCCGGAGGTATTCCCTTGTTCAACCGCAGTTTTCTGCTGTTCCTTCTGTGCTGTCTCGCAACGGCGTTGATCGCGCTCCCCGCGCCGGCCGCCGAAGAGGCCGCCAAAGCCACGGCGACCGCAACGGCCACCGCTTCGGCCACGGCAGCGCCCGCTCCCGCCGGAACCGATCCCTCTCCGTTCGGCGCGAATCTCTTTCAGGGGCATTTTTCCCAGAGCGCCGCGAGCAAGGTCATCCAGAGCGGCGACCGCCTGATCATGCGCATGTGGGGCGGGCGCACGCTGGACGACATCCTCACCGTTGACGCCGAAGGCATGATCACCATCCCGGAAGTGGGCCGCGTGCCGGTCGCCGGGCTGCCCATCGAATCCAAGGAGCCGCTTGAGCAGGCCATCAACAGCAAACTCAACGCGGCGGGCATCGTGGACGTGGAACTGTACGTCCGGCCGATGGACACACAGCCCGTCTCGATCTTCGTAACCGGCTTCGTACCCCGTCCCGGCAACTACACGGGCACGCCTTCCGACACCGTCCTCGCGTTCCTCGACAAGGCGGGCGGCATCGACTCCAAGCGCGGCAGCTACCGGAACATCCGCGTGCTCCGTCAGGGACGGGAAATGGCCGCGTTCGATCTCTACCCCTTCATGCTGCGGGGCAACATGCCGCACATCCGCTTTCAGGACGGCGACACCATCGTGGTCGGCGAAAAGGGCCCGTCCGTGACGGCTTCCGGCGAAGTCCGCAACACCGCCCGCTTCGAGTTCAAGCCCGGCGAGCTGACCGGCGCCAAGCTCATCGAACTGACCGATCCCCAGCCCAAGGCCACGCACGTCAGCCTGAACGGCTCACGCGGCGGTTCGCCGTACAACCTCTATCTGCCCATGAACGACTTCAAGGTGCTGCGCCTTGAAAGCGGCGATCAGGTGCGGTTCCTCGCGGACCGTCCCGGCGACACCATCATGGTCGAGGCGCAGGGGGCCATTCGGGGCGCGTCGCGTTTTCCGGTGCGCCGCAATGCGCGTCTGCACGAGGTCATGAGCTACATCGCCGTGGAACCGGGCCGCGCCAATCTCGGCGGCCTGTACATCAAGCGCAAGAGCGTCGCCGTGCGCCAGAAGAAGGCCATCGAAGACGCCCTGCGCCGTCTGGAGCAGAACGCCTACACCGCCACCTCGGCCAGTTCCGATGAAGCGCAGATCCGTTCCAAGGAAGCGGAAATGCTGTCCAACTTCATTTCCCGCGCCAAGGAAGTGCAGCCCGAAGGCGTCGTGGTGGTCGGCACCAAAGGCAACATCGCCGATCTCGCCCTTGAGGACGGCGACGTCATCGTCATTCCCGAAAAGACCGATGTGGTGCTGATCAGCGGGGAAGTCATGATGCCGCAGGCCATCGTCTGGAGCAAGGACAAGGACATGGACGACTACATCCGGGGCGCAGGCGGTTTCAGCAACCGCGCCGACACCTCCAACCTCATCGTCGTCCACCCGAGCGGCGAAGTCGTGCCCCGCGCCAAGGACGTCGCCCCCGGCGATCAGGTGCTCGTCCTCCCGCGCGTGGAGTCCAAGAATCTCCAGGCCGTCAAGGACATCTCGCAGGTTCTCTATCAGGTCGCCGTCGCCGCGAAGGTCATTCTGGATATTTGATGAAGATTGGGGAGGGGAAGGGGAACTTTCTCCAGAAAGTTCCC
This sequence comes from uncultured Bilophila sp., assembly GCA_959604115.1. Classification (GTDB taxonomy): domain Bacteria; phylum Desulfobacterota; class Desulfovibrionia; order Desulfovibrionales; family Desulfovibrionaceae; genus Bilophila. The sequence goes on from CAUHBW010000417.1 coordinate 2,610, forward strand.
CTTCCCCTCCCCAAACCCCGCCCCCCTTCCCTTCAAAGACTTTCGACCTTATCGAATCCCTCTTGAAAGCGTTCCCCGTTTTTATACTGACGGTACCTTGCTCTTTCTTACAAAAGAAGCCTTCCCCAGACGGGGAAGGCTTCTTGCCTTTACTCTTGCCGATTCAACAGAATGCCCTTCCCTAGTGAAACAGGAAAACTACAAACAAGGATTCGATAACGTCGAAAGTCTTGGGAAAAGGAGAGGAGGGGGTCCGGGGGAGGGGAGGGAAAACCAGTGTGGAGAATATTTTTTACTCACCGACCCCCGGTTTTTGCGCCCCCAAAGGCCCC
>CAUHBW010000418.1 GCA_959604115.1 uncultured Bilophila sp.
GCGAAACCGGGCACCGACCTCACGCTTTTCGCCAAAAGCATGGGCATGAGCTGGGAGGAATTCGCCGCCCACAACCCGGCGTATCAGCGATACGTCAGCCATCCTTCCCGTTCGACGAAGATTTACGTGCCCCGCCGGATGGCGAGTCAGGCGCAGGCCATGCTCATCAAGCTGCCCCCGGCCAAGACGGGCACGAGCTACGCGGGGCTGCGCGACTACAAGATCGCGCGCGGCGACACGATGGTCAGCATTTCGCGCAAGACCGGCGTTCCCGTGGCGGAACTGCGGCGGCTCAATCAGGTCAGCGAACCGTTGCGCGCCGGAAAAACGCTGAAGATTCCGGGAACCAACCGGACCGGCGTCGATGCCCGTTCCCTCGCCAAGGCTTCGGCCCCCTCATCCAAATCCAAACAGGCGCAGGTCGCTTCCGCGAGCCGGAGCGCCGCGCGTTCCGACCCGCGACAGTCTGTCCGCTCTTCGGCCTCCTCCACACATGAAGTCAAGAAAGGGGACACCATGTACTCCATCGCGAAGCGCTACGGCGTGACGCAGGAGGCGATCCTCGCCGCAAACGACATGAAGAGCCATAACCTGAATCTCGGGCAGCAGCTTCGGATACCCGCCGGAGGCGTCGCCGTGGCCGAAAACCGTGCGGCAGCCGCACCGGTCCGCGCCGCAGCTCCCGCGCCGCAGCGTGCGCCCTCGCGCTCGGTGGCCGCCGCCAAGGAAAGCAACAAGGTCGTCCAGTACACGGTGCAGAGCGGCGACACGCTGTGGGCCATCGCCCGGAAGTTCAACGTGTCTCCGGTCGAACTGCTTTCGCTGAACAACATGAGCAGGAACACGGCCCTCCGTCCCGGCGACACGGTCCGGGTGGCGGTGAACTAGTCTGTGGAACTCTTTGTACGGCGGATTGCGTCGTTTTTGAGGCAAAAAGGAATAGATGCGCGCGCATGGCGCGGCGTGATCCTGTTGGCGGGACTTCTGCTCGCCGCCGGTATCCTGTTGCGGTATCTGGCTCCGCAGGCGGATACGCTGACGGGGTGGATGGACCGGCATATGCCCGACGGCTACGCGGGAGGCGCGGTCTACGTCTGTTCCGTGGCGGGGCTGATCTGTCTCGCCGTTCCCCGGCAGCTCCTGAGCTTCGCCGGAGGATATGCCTTCGGAGCATTGCCCGGCGCGCTCCTGTCCACGCTCGGCGTGACGCTGGGTTGCGTGCTCGCGTTCGGGCTGTCCCGCTACGTGGGGCGTTCCTTCGTCGAGCGGCGGTATGGGGACAAGGCGGCGGCCTTCAACCGGGCCGTCGTGAAGCGTCCGTTCGTTCTCGCATTGCTGATCCGGCTGTTTCCGTCAGGGAACAATCTGGCATGCAGCCTGATCGCCGGGGTGAGCCGCATCCCGGCCCTTCCTTTTTTTCTGGGTTCCTGTCTGGGATATGTTCCTCAGAATCTGCTGTTTTCGATGTTGGGAAGCGGCATGCGCGTCGATGCCGGATGGCGCATCGGGCTCGGCGTGGCGTTGTTCGCGGTTTCCTGTCTTCTGGCGTGGTGGTTGGCGTGCCGTTCCGGTTCGTCGCGTCTGCTGCGGGAGCGGGAAGACTGAATCTGCCATACCAAAAAGGACACGACGATGAACGGATTGGAGCTGTCGAAGGCGTATTGGGAAAACTGCGCACGCCCGTTGTTCCGGCGGGAACTGTCCGCTTTTCTGGAGCGGGCCGCCGTCGGGCTTGTCGGCGAGGGGTCCGAATGTTTCAGGTTCGACGACGAGATTTCGCGCGATCACGACTGGGGGCCGGGATTCTGCCTGTGGCTTCCCGAAAGCGAATGGGAGCAGTGGCGCGACGCCGTGGAGCCGCTGCTGGCCCGTCTGCCCGACACCTTTGAAGGATTCCCCGCCCGCATGTCTCCCGAGCGGCGGATGGGCCGGGTCGGGCCGTTGTCCATCGAGGGCTTCTACGCCCGGTTCATCGGCATGCCGCAGCCGCCCCAGACGTGGAAACAGTGGCGCGCCATCCCCGAACATTTCCTCGCCGTAAGCACCAACGGCGAAGTTTTCAGCGACGGACTCGGCGCGTTTACCGCGTTCCGCGAGGCGTTGTTGGCCTATTACCCGGAAGACGTCCGCCTCAAGAAGATCGCCGCGCGGTGCATGGGCATGGCGCAGGCGGGGCAGTACAACCTGCTCCGGTCGCTGCGGCGGGGCGAAACGGCGGCGGCGATGCTTGCCGCGGCCCGCTTTTCCGAACAGGCCATCTCCATGATTTTCCTGCTGAACAAACGCTACATGCCCTTCTATAAGTGGGCGCACCGGGGCGTGGCGCAGCTTCCCCTGCTCGGAAACGAGGCGGCCTCCTGTGTGACGGCGCTGGCGGGCCTCGACTGGCGGCAGGGGCAGCGCGTCGAAAACACCGCCGGAGACATCGTGGAATCCCTGTGCGCCGCCGTGGCCAGCCGACTGCGGACCGAGGGGCTGTCCGACGCGGGCGGCGACTGGATGCTGGAACACGGCCCGTCCGTGCAGTCCCGGATCGAGACGCCGGAATTGCGGCGGCTGCCCGTCATGCTCGAATGACCCCGCCCCCCACAACACGCGGGATGCGGGAACAGAAGACACCTTCCCTCCGGACGCTGTTGAAGTCTTGAGCGGGATTTTGTAATCCAACGCGCATAACAAAAAAGGGCCGTCAGGCCCTTTTCTTTTGGCTGTGTTCCCGCGGAATCCAAAGAATGCTCTTCCCACGGAACCCCGCGCCTGTTTTCGTGGCACCGAAATTGCCGAAGGTACGTGTGGCGTTCAGCTTCCGTCGCCTCCACCGTGCAGAGAAGATCTTTTCGCCAATTCCCGTTTTCCGGATGGGGGATTCGATACGCTCGAAAGTCTTGGGAGAGGAAGGGGGTGGCGTGGAGGGGGAGGGAGAACCTT
>CAUHBW010000419.1 GCA_959604115.1 uncultured Bilophila sp.
TCGTCAACGAAACCTCTTCGTTCCGTTCCTCCATCCAGTGGGTGCACGACTACGAGAAGATTCTGAAGCGCGGCTTCAACGGCATCAAGGCCGAGGCCGAAGCCAAACTCGCCGCCCTTGATCCGGCCTCCCCGGTGGATCAGGTGGACAAGCGTCCGTTCCTTGAGGCCGTGGTCATGACCTGCGACGCCGTCGTGCTGTGGGCCCACCGGTACGCCGAAGCCGCCCGCGCCGCCGCCGAAGCCTGCACGGATCCCGTCCGCAAGGCCGAACTGCTCAAGATGGCTGAAAACGCCGACTACGTGCCCGCCAACCCGGCCCGGAACTTTTATGAAGCCGTCCAGTCGCAGTGGTTTACGCAGATGTTCTCGCGCATCGAGCAGAAGACCGGCACGACCATTTCCAACGGCCGCATGGACCAGTATTTCTATCCCTACTACAAGAAGGACATCGAGGACGGCGTCCTGACCGAAGAGCGGGCGATGGAACTGCTCGAATGCATGTGGGTGGGCATGGCCGAGTTCATCGACATGTACATTTCCCCCACCGGCGGGGCCTTCAACGAAGGCTACGCCCACTGGGAGGCCGTCACCATCGGCGGTCAGACCCCGGACGGGCGCGACGCGACCAACGATCTGACCTATCTGTTCCTGAAATCCAAGCGCGAGTTCCCGCTGCACTATCCCGACCTCGCGGCCCGCGTCCACAGCCGTTCGCCCGAACGTTATCTGTGGGAAGTGGCGGAAACCATCAAGTACGGCTCCGGGTTCCCGAAGCTGTGCAACGACGAAGAGGTCATCCCGCTGTACGTGTCCAAGGGCGCGACCTTCGAGCAGGCGCTCGACTACGCCGTGTCCGGCTGCACCGAGTGCCGCATGCCCAACAAGGACACCTACACCTCCGGCGGCGCGTACGTGAATTTCGCGGCGGCCGTGGAAATGGCCCTGTACGACGGCAAGATGAAGAAGTACGGCGACGTCCGGCTCGGCATCCCGACCGGCGACGCCCGCAACTTCAGGACGTGGGAGGAATTCTGGAACGCCTATCTGCAACAGCACATGCTGTTCCTGCGGACCACGTTCATCCAGCAGTACATCGTCATCAAGACCCGCGCGGAACACTTCGCGCAGCCGATGGGGTCCGCGATGCACGACCTGTGCATGAAATACTGCATCGATCTACATCAGCCGCACATCCCCGAAGGCGTGGATCTGGGGTACTTTGAATTCATGGGCTTCGGGACGGTCATCGACTCGCTGGCGGCGATCAAGAAGCTGGTGTTCGAGGACGGAAAGCTGTCCATGAAGCAGTTGATCGACGCCCTCGAAGCCAACTTCGAAGGCTATGAAGACGTCCGGGAGCTTCTGCGCACCGCTCCGTGCTACGGCAACGACGACGAATACGCCGACGAAATCGGGCGCGAACTCGACCGGATCACGGTGGCCTTCGCCGCCAAGTACGGCAAGGAACTGGGCATCAACAACGACTGCCGGTACGTGCCCTTCACTTCGCACGTGCCTTTCGGCAAGGTCGTTTCCGCGACCCCGAACGGGCGTGTGGCGTGGTTCCCGCTGTCCGACGGTTCCTCCCCGTCTCAGGGCGCGGACCACAACGGCCCTACCGCTACGCTGCTGTCGAACTACAACACGAAGAACTACGGCATGCGCGCCCGGGCGGCCCGTCTGATCAACGTGAAGTTCACCCCCAAGTGCGTGGAGGGCGACGCCGGAACCGAAAAGCTGGTGTCCTTCATCAGAACATGGTGCGACCTGAAGCTGTGGCACATCCAGTTCAACGTCATCAATGCGGATACCTTGAAGAAGGCTCAGAAGGACCCGCAGAAGTACCGCAACCTCATCGTCCGGATCGCCGGGTACAGTGCCTACTTCGTGGATCTGACTCCCGACCTGCAGAACGACCTGATCGCCCGTACCGGACACGATCAGATGTAGGCTTCCTCCCATGACGCCTTCGGCGGCATGACCCGCGGGCGGACCGGGACGTTTCCCAGCCCGCCCCTTGTCGTGCCCGCCGGAAGCGCGGGTTGTCAGGCGGGCGGGAAGGCGTATACAACGGGGAATCTTTTTTATACCGCAACCAGTGAGACGACTATGAAACTGCAAGGCAAGACGGCCATCATCACCGGCGCGGCGAAAGGCATCGGCGCCGCCACGGCCCGGCTTTTCGCTTCCGAAGGGGCTCGGCTCCTGCTGCTTGACAAGGACGAGGCCGACGGCCTCGCCGTCGCCGCGTCCATCGCGGAACAGGGAGGCGAGGCGGTGTTCCGCCGCTGCGACGTGGGGTGCGAAGCCGACGTCCGGGCCGCGCTGGATACGGTCGTGGACGTGTACGGCGATCTGGACGTCGTGGTGAACAATGCGGGCTGGCAGCTGAACAAGTCCCTTCTCGAAACGACGGCTGAGGAGTTCAACGCGGTCCTGAACACCAATCTGACCAGCATGTTCCTGTTCACCAAGGGCGCGGCGGAGCTGTTCATCGCCCGGAAGAAGGGCGGGGCCATCGTCAACGTGTGCTCGACCTTCGCGGTGGTGGGTTCGCCCGGCTACGCGGCCTATCACGCGTCCAAGGGCGGGGTGGCCTCGTTTACCCGGGCCGCCGCCGTTTCGCTGATGCCGCACAACATCCGCGTCAACGCGGTGGGGCCGGGCACGACCGACACGCCCGGACTGCACGACGGGGCCCGGGACACCGGCGACGAGGACCGGGGCATGAAGAGCTTTCTCGCGCTTCAGCCGCTCGGGCGGTTCGGCAAGCCGGAGGAAATCGCTTCGGTCATCGCGTTTCTCGCCGGTGACGAGGCCGGATTCGTCACCGGCGCGCTCTGGATGGCGGACGGCGGGTACACCATCGTCTAGCCGGAACGTTTGCGGCGTTCGGATATCCATTGGGAAAGAGGCGGCGGGC
>CAUHBW010000420.1 GCA_959604115.1 uncultured Bilophila sp.
ACAGCCTCATCCGGCCGCCGCGCAAGCGGATCGTGTTCACGTGGGTCCACGGGATCACGTGGAAGGATGTGCAGGACAGCCCCACGTTTTCGGAACTGTGGCCGCAACTGGCGGCGTTCCTGCGCGATGCCACGCATCTCGTGGCGCACAACGCGCCGTTCGATCGCCGCGTATTGGAGGCCTGCTGCCAAGCCAACGGCATCGTTCCCCCGGATCTGCCGTTTATCTGTACGTTGCGGGCGTCGCGGAAACGGCTCAAGCTTCCTTCCCACAAGCTGGACGCCGTGTGCGCCCATTGCGGGATTGCGCTCGATCACCACCATGCCGGATCGGACGCACTCGCCGCCGCCCGTATCCTCATCTATCTGCAAAAGGAGCAGGGCGGGTCGGCCTGAGCCGGTTCCCGCCCTGTCCGTCAGTTCACGTTCGGCGCGGCTTCCCAGTGGACCGCGTTTTCGATGCGCCGGGAAAGTTCCCCAAGGCCGTCGCGGGTTTCGGCGGAAATGGTCAGCGCGTCGGGCCACCGTTCGCGCAAAATCGTCCGCATTTCCTCGTCGAGCCGATCCCATTTGTTCAGGATAAGAAGGCAGGGAACGTCGTTCAGCTCCATGTCCGAAAGGATGCCTTCCACCGCCGCGATCTGACGATCCAGTTCGGGATGCGAGGCATCAGCGACGTGCAGCAACAGATCGGCGGCTTCCAGCTCCTCCAGCGTGGCCTGAAAGGCTTCGGTCAGTTCTTTCGGCAAGTTGCGGATGAATCCCACCGTGTCCGCAAGCACCAGCTCGTGTTCCTGCGGAAAACGGAGGCGTCGGGTGGTGGGGTCCAGCGTGGCGAACAGCTTGTCTTCGGCCAGCACTTCCGAGCGGGTCAGAGCATTGAGCAGGGTGGACTTGCCCGCGTTGGTGTAGCCGACCAGCGCCGCCACCGGCAGCCCCTGCCGGGCTCGCCGCGCACGAGTGAAGGCCCGCTGCTGACGCAGTCCGTCCAATTCCTTCTTGATCCGGGCGATGCGTTCGCGGACGCGGCGGCGGTCCGTTTCCAGCTTGGTTTCGCCGGGCCCGCGCCCTCCGATGCCGCCCATGAGCCTGTCCATGGCCCGGTTCTTGCCAACAAGCCGGGGTTGCGTGTATTTGAGCTGCGCCATTTCCACTTGCAGCTTTCCGGCCCGGGTCGTGGCGCGCTGCGCGAAAATGTCCAGAATGAGCTGCGTCCGGTCGAGTACCTTGCGTTCGGTGACTTCCGAAAGGCTGTTGAGCTGCGCGGGCGTAAGCTCGCCGTCAAAAATGATCAGCGACGCCTGCCCCTGCAACGCCAGCACTTCGAGTTCCGCCAGCTTGCCCTTGCCGAGGATGTGCCGGGGATGGATGCTCGCCACCCGCTGAATGAGGGTGCCGGTCACGACGATTCCCGCGCTGCGCGCGAGTTCGCGCAGTTCCTCGATGTGCGTTTCCTGCGTGACGCGGGGAAGGGCGGAGACGGACACCAGCACGGCGCGAGGGCTGTCCCCGGCTTCCGATGCTTCGGACAGGACGCGCCCGAGTTCCTCTTCCAGCGATTCGGCTTCGGCATTGAAGTCCAGCTCGACGCGGTCCCACGCCGTCAGCGGATGGACGCGGTACGGAGTGCTGTCCGCATTGGGAGGGAGCAGATGCCCGCTCTGGAAACTGACGGGATCGCCGTAGTCGTTTACGGTGAGCACGGAAACGCTGTCCAGCCGCAGGAACAGCATGTCCATCAGGTCTTCTTGCGAGAGGCCGTCCGGAGACAGGTGCGTGTGCATCAACCGGATGCCCCGCAGGCGTCCCGGCCCGCCGCGTCCGCGGGGCAGTTCGGGGATCAGAATGGACGCGGGATCGCCGACGATGACCATGTCCACCTTGCCCTGCCGGTCGATGACCAGACCGATCTGCCGTCCGAGCGAACGGGAGAGGAGGGCGAGTTCTCTCGCCTGTTCCGTGGTGTAGCCGCCCCGCACGGGGTAGCGCCGTTGTCCCAGGCGCGTGAGCGCCTTCATCTGGCTGGGTTTCAGGCCAGCCGTGTTGCCTTCCAGTCGTGTAGCTATGGTCAGAGCCTCGTGTTGAGCGTTCAGGAAAAAAAGCGAAAAGGGAAGGGCAAGCCCTTCCCTTTGTCACCGGTTAAAACGGCACGTCGTCCATGCCGCTGGCTTCGGAGGGGAACGCCGGCCCCAAATCCTCGTAGTCGTCCTGCCGCTGCTGTTGAGGACGCTGCGGGGCGCGGTTGCCGCCGTTCATGGCGCCGCCGCCCGCCGCCGGAGCGGGACGCCGGGGCGCGCTGTAGCCGCCTTCGCTGCCGGCCATGCCCTGTTCGGCGCTGCCGCGCTTGTCGAGGAACTGGACGCGCTGGGCCTTGATTTCCGTGGTGTAGCGGTCCTGTCCCTGCTGGTCCTGCCACTTGCGGGTCTGCAGGCTGCCCTCGACGAACACGAGGCTGCCCTTGCTCAGGTACTGGGAGCAGTTTTCCGCCGCCTTCTGGAACACCACGACGCGGTGCCATTCGGCGCGGTCCACGCGGTTGCCGTCACGGTCGGTATAGGATTCGTCCGTGGCGATGTTCAGCGTGCACACCGGCGCGCCGCTCTGGGAATAACGCAGTTCGGGATCGCGCCCGAGCCTGCCGATGATCATCACTTTGTTCAACATGTCAAAACTCCTTGCAACATGCCCTGAACGCTCAGGGTTTGGGCGCTTGCCCGTTCAGCTTGGCGAGCTCGTCTTCCAGCGCATCGCTCAGGGTGTTGGCTTCCCGCGGTTCCCAGCGGAACAGCGCGTCTTCCAGCTTGCCCTTCAGCCGCACGGCCCGCCCGATGCCGTCCTGGAGCGCGTCGGCGACGGCCTCCGGC
>CAUHBW010000421.1 GCA_959604115.1 uncultured Bilophila sp.
CACGGCGCGGCGGGCTCCTGCGGCAGCAGGGCGCGGGCGGTTTCCAGCGAGGAACCGCCCGGCAGGAACGGCAACGAGGCGATGCGCCCGGCGAGAGGCCAGAGCGGACCCACTCGCCGAATCCAGATGCCCCAGACGAATTGCGTCCAGTGGGGATGCCGCGAACGCAGTTCCGCCAGCAGGTCGCTGGTGGAGAGCTTGCGGGCGCAGCGGCGGGAGCACCGCCCGCAGCCCGCGCACAGCCGGGAGAGCCTGCGGATCGTCTTCCACGGCAGAGGCGTCTCGCCCGCTCCCCAGCCGTCCAGCGGCTCCATGAGCAGACGCTTTCCCTTGGGGGAATATTCTTCCCGGCGGTACAGGGCGAAGACGGGACAGACGTCCAGACAATCGCCGCACTGCGTGCATCCCCGTTTCATAGGCGATCCTCAATGGGTTGAGGTTTATCAACGGCATGCCGGGGAAAAACCGGGGAAGCGCCGCCTCTCCGGCCCCCGTCGGCAGGGGAATGATTCCCGCTGTCCCTTGTTATAGGTGGCGGGGCGGGCATTTCCATCCGTCCGGCATGTGAACAATGAGAACATATTTCCGATGCCGGGCTAGTAGCCTTTGCCGGGATTGAGAATGCCGTGGGGATCAAACAGGCGGCGGACCGCGCGCATGGTTTCAAGCTCGTCCGCGCCGAGCTGTTTGCCCACATCCTTGAGGCAGCCGCCTCCGTGTTCGCCGGAAAGGCTCCCGCCGAATTCAATCACCGCGTCGTCGAGTTCGTGATGGGCCGCCGTCGTGCGCCGCACGTCGTCGGGATCGGACGCATCGTAATGCAGATTGGCGTGAATATTGCCGTCTCCGGCATGCCCGAAGCCGATGAGCCGCTTGCCGTGCTTGGCGGCGATGGCCTCGAAGCGGCGTACGGCCTTGAGGAGCGAGCCGCGCGGCACGGCCATGTCCCCGCCGATGCGATCCGGGCCGAGCACGTAGGACGAGGAGCTGACCCGGCGGCGGAACGCCCAGAGCCGGTCCTCCTCTTCCTTGCCGACGCCCCGCATGCTCCAGAGCGCGTCGTCGAGCCGCGCGGCGAGGCGGGCGTTTTCCAGCGGCACCGTCTCCCGGCTGCCGTCCACCTGAAACAGCAACAGCGACCGGACCGTATCCGGCCACGGCGCGTCGCCGGTTCTGGACAGGATTTCCAGCACGGTTTCGTTCATGAATTCCACGGCGCAGGGCAGGATGCCCGCAGCGAAGACCTTGCCCATGGAGGAAAGCGCAGCGTCGAGCGAAGGGTAGCCGACAAGGACCGAGGCCGAGGCTTCCGGCTTGGGGAGAAGCTTCAGATAGAGTTTGGTGACGATGCCGAGCGTGCCCTCGCTGCCCACGAACATCCGGGAAATATCCAGCCCGATCACGTCTTTGTGGGTTCTCCCGCCGAGCTTGAGCAGTTTGCCGCCGGGGAGGACGACCTCCATGCCGAGCACGTAGTCCCGCGTGACCCCGTATTTGACCGCGCGCAGTCCCCCGGCGCAGGTCATCACGTTGCCGCCCACGGACGTCGCCTTGCCGCTGGCGGGATCGGGCGGATAGAACAGCCCCTTTCGTTCGCAGGCCTGCTGGAAGGCCAGCGTATTGACGCCCGGTTCGATGACCGCCACGAAATCGTCGTCGGAAATATCGAGGATGCGGTCCATGCCGAGCATGGACACCACCACGCCCGCCTTCGTGGGCACGCACCCGCCGGAAAGGCTGGTTCCCCGCCCACGCGGGTGGATGGGGATGCGTTCGGCGTCGGCCCAGCGCAGCAGTTCCCGCACCTGCTCGGTCGTGCGGGGCCGCACCATCGCCAGTACGGGGCCTCTCCTGAGGCTGGCGTCCGACGAGTACACCCGCAGGACGTCTTCCTCGAACGCCGCGTCGCCCTTGAAAAGCGATTCAAGAAAGGAACGCTGTTCCGGCGTCAGGGCCGGTTTGGCTGCATCCATTGCCTGCTCCTTGTCGGCGTGCGCCGGAAAAAGGGAGTGCCCCGGCGGGGTCGTCCGGAGACGGCGGAGATCGTGCGGGGCCGTCACAATTCATAGAGCTTTTTTCGCCGTCCGCGCAAGCCCCCTTCCCCTTGCGCCGCCGGCGGCGTCCGACGCCGGGAAACGAAGAAAGATTCAAATTAAAAAATAATGATAACACATGAATATATTCACGACAGCCGGAGAAAAGCCCTCCGGAACAGCCCGGGGAGCGGACATCCTAGAAATCGCATCAGGGCGGCCTGAAAAATTTTTCCCCTGTTATTACGGAAAGTAAAGACGAGACGAATCTTCCGGGGCGTTGCCAAAAAAATATGGAGATTGTATTCCATATCATGGGTTATACGCTTGTTCGCGGCACCGCCGCGGGCATGGGACCGTCCGGTTTGAGGACTCGGGAAAACGTCGGCCCATACGTCGAAGGCATCTTTTTTTCTTGATGACAGGGTACAAGGAGCACGAGGTCGAAGACGCAACAGGCCCGCGGGGATTTTCGCGGCGCAGGAGGAGACGTCATGAGGAACAAAACGGACATAGGGACCGGGGTCGTCACGCTGGGGATGTGCCTCCTCGGCGTGTGGGGCCTCTCCACCATCGAAAACACCGCAAGCACCACCGATCCTCTCGGGCCGGTCGCTTTTCCCGCCATCGTTCTCGCGCTGCTCGGCCTGTGCGGCCTCCTGCAAATCTGGCAGGGCTTCCATGCCGAAGTCCTCAAACAGTACTGGCCCGCTCCGGGCATCTTCAAGAAAATCCTGTTCTTCATCCTCTGGTTCCTCTGTTATGTGGTGCTGGTCGTCTTTCTCGGCGGCGTGTTCGCCGATTGCGGCATCGAGTGGCTTCAGGAAAA
>CAUHBW010000422.1 GCA_959604115.1 uncultured Bilophila sp.
TTGTAATTGGATAATGATTTGGGGTGGGGGTGGATAAACTTTCTTAAGAAAGTTTCTCCTCCCCCTCCCCAACCCCCCCCTCCTCTTCAAAGACTTTCGACCTTATCGAATCCCTGTTTGGAGCTTTCCCGGTGTGGCCGAGGGGGAGCGGGGAGATGCTGTGCGGCGCGTTTGGCGCAGAGAAGACGGGAAACGAGTTTCTCGTCTTTTTTTGTGTGGAAAGAAAACCGCTCGTCGGGCGAGGGGCGAAACGTCATGTGCATGCGGGCGGGCCGGGGGACGTGGAGTCAGGTGGTCCGCTTCGTGGAGGACTGGCTTTCAGAGACGATTTATGATGTAACCGGAGGCGTTGTTCGGGTTTTTCAAGTCGGGTCAAGGCGGCGGGCCGCTCCGGCTTCGCCCCTTGCGGGGAACGGATGGAGAACTGGCGGAAAAGCTCTTCGCGTCCGAGCGTAGCCCCTGCGGGTTTGGGGCGAAGTCGACCGGAACGTCGGGATAGATCCGACAGAAGGTGGAGCTCTTGCGGGTGCGGGACGGAGTCCTGTCCGCCGGAGGCATAGCCATATACGGAGTAACTTCATGAACTGGCAGGAAGAACGGGACGCGACGTTGCGCGATGCCCGATGCGTGGTGGTCAAGGTGGGATCGGCGGTTCTCAGCACGGGATCCGAGCTGAATCTTCCCGTGTTGGACAATCTGGTGGACCAGCTCGCGGTGCTGAGCCGTCAGGGTCGCCGCGTGGTGCTGGTGTCGTCCGGCGCGGTGGCGGCGGGGCGCACCGCGCTCAAGAAGCTCCCCGGTCAGCCGACCGCCGTGGGCCTGAGCGGCAAGCAGGCCGCCGCCGCGGTGGGGCAGGGACGGCTCATGCACCTGTACGACAACGCGTTCGCGGAGCGGGGCATCCTGACCGCGCAGGTGCTGCTCACCCGTGACGATCTCAAGAACCGCACGCGGTTCCTCAATATCCGCAACACGTTCAGCGAATTGCTCGGTTGGGGCGTCATTCCGGTGGTCAACGAAAACGACACCGTGTCCGTCAACGAACTCAAGTTCAGCGACAACGACAACCTCGCCAGCCTGCTCATCAATCCCGTGGAAGCCGATCTGTTCGTCAATCTGACCACCATCGGCGGCGTGCTCGACGGGAACCCGCTGGAAAAACCCGACGCCGCCATCATGCCCTGCATCGAGGACGTCAGGATGCTGAACCTCGACACCCTGTGCGGCGGCAAAACCTCCGTGGGGACGGGCGGCATGTATTCCAAGCTGCTTTCCGCGCACCGTGTGGCCCAGCTCGGCGTGCCCACCGCCATTCTGCCGGGATGCGAACCCGACGTCATTCCCCGCCTGTTCGCGGGCGAAACGCTCGGGACGTGGGTGAGGCCCGAACAGCGCACCGTCTCCCGCCGAAAGTATTGGCTGGCCTATCAGGCCGATCCGCAGGGGACGCTGTACCTCGACGCGGGCGCGGCGGACGCGGTCAGGCATCACGGCAAGAGCCTTCTGCCCGGCGGCATCACGGAAGTGCAGGGCAGCTTCGAGGCCGGGGCTCTGGTGCGGCTCGTGTTCGAGCGCGAAACCGTGGGCGTGGGCCTCAGCAACTACAACGCGGCGGATTTGCTCCGCATCAAGGGGCTGAAACGGCATGAGGTCGCCGCCATCCTCGGCGACGCCCATTACCCCGAAGTGGTGCATCGCGACAATCTGTTGCTGGATGCGGCCTTGTAAGATAGACTGGCGGGACGTCCTCTCGGGCGGCATGCACAGTTATGAAGGAGTGACCATGTATATAGTGACGGGTGGCGCGGGCTTCATCGGAAGCGCCATGATCTGGCGGCTCAATGAAGCGGGCATCGACGACATTCTGGTTGTGGACAATCTGGCTTCCAGCGAAAAATGGCGTAACCTCGTCAATCGCCGGTATCGGGACTATGTGCACCGCGACGAATTCCGGCGCATGATTCAGGAAGGCCGCGCGCCGCAGAAGGTCGAGGCGGTCATCCATATGGGTGCCTGCTCCTCCACCACGGAGCGCAACGCCGACTTCCTGATGGACAACAATCTGCATTACAGCCAGATGGTGTGCCGGTACGCGCTCGAACACGACGCGCGTCTCATCAACGCCAGCAGCGCGGCGACCTACGGCGACGGCTCGCACGGCTTTTCGGACAGCCTGCTGACGACGCTTTCGCTGCGGCCTCTGAACATGTACGGCTATTCCAAGCAGATGTTCGACCTCTGGGCCTACCGCGAGAATCTGCTCAAGCGCATCGCCAGCGTCAAGTTCTTCAACGTGTACGGACCGAACGAGTACCACAAGGGCGAAATGAAGAGCGTGGCCTGCAAGGCCTTCACGGAGCTGCGGGAAACCGGTTCGCTCCGCCTCTTCAAGTCCGACCGTCCGCAGTATCCCGACGGCGGGCAGATGCGCGACTTCGTGTACGTCAAGGACTGCGTGAACGTGATGTTCTGGCTGTTGGAGCATCCCGAAGCCAACGGCATTCTGAACATCGGCTCGGGCAAGGCCCGGACGTGGAACGATCTCGCCAACGCTGTGTACGCCGCGATGGACAAGATCCCGGACATCAATTACATCGACATGCCCGCCACGCTCAAGGGACGCTACCAGTATTACACGCAGGCCGAGATGTCGTGGCTCGAACGCCTCGGCTGCGACGTCTCCTTCCACACTCTTGAAGACGGCGTGTCCGACTACATCAAGAACTATCTGATGAACCCCGATCCGTATTTGTAGAAAGAAGATGAAGATTGGGGAGGGGCGGGGGGGTATAGTAATTTATAGAAATAGTGGGCGCCCCCCCCCCCCCCCCCCCACCAAAAGCAAGTTGAAGT
>CAUHBW010000423.1 GCA_959604115.1 uncultured Bilophila sp.
GGTCCGGGGGAAGGGAGGGGAAACCATTCTCCAGAAAGGTTTACCCTCCCGTCCCCCCGGTTTTCCTTACCCTGCCAACAATACTTTCAACGCCGCGCCGGGAGTTCCGCTGCCCATGAGGCTGGAGCCGACGAGGGCGGCCTGATACCCGGCCTCGGCGGCCTGCCGGAGATGGGCGGCTTCCGACATGCCGCTCGCTGCGATCCAGACTTCGCCGTCGGCGGGCGCGTGGCGATCGGCAAGACGCAGGCAGGCCGCGCGGTCCACCTTGAGCGTATCCAGATCGCGTGCGTTCACCTGAATGATCCGCGCCCCGGACTCGCGGGCCAGCGCGAGATCGGCCTCGTCGAAGATTTCCACCACCGCGTCCATGCCGTAGGCTTCCGCCTGCTCGCGGAGCGAACGGAGCAGGGCTGCGTCCGGCGTCAGACGGACGATGAGCAGCAGGGCCGACGCGGGAGTCGCCGCCGTGGCTCTGACCTGCAGCGGATCGAAGATGAAGTCCTTACGCAGCAGGGGCAGACCGGGGCCCGCCATGCGTTTGAGATAGCCGAGCGTGCCTTTGAAGTAGGTTTCCTCGGTCAGTACGGAGAGGCAGGAGGCACCGCCTTCGGCGTACTGGCGCGCCGCTTCCTCGGGCGGGAAATCCAGCAGAATGTCCCCGCGCGAGGGGGACGCCCGCTTGAATTCCGCGATGACGTGCGGAAGGCTTTTCCGGGGTGCGCGCAGAGCCTCTAGAAACGAGGGGCGCGCGGTCCGCCGGGGAAGCGGCAGCATCCCGATGTAGTCCAGTTGGCGCAACGCCCGTATTTCGGACTGCTTCGCCGTTCTGAATTGTTCAAGCGGCATTGAGCACCTTCCTTCCCGCGCCGGAGGCGAGGGCTTCGCGGGCCCGGGCCATGCAGGTCGCCAGCGGCATTTTTTCCTCAAGGAGATACATGCCCATGCCCACGTTGAGGGCCAGCATGTTGCGCATGGCCTCGGGGCCGCCCCCGGCAAGGAGTTCCCTGAGGACGGCGACGGCCTCCTCGCGGCTGGACACGGCGAGGTCTTCCGGCGTGCACGGCGGGATGCCGTAGTCGGCGGGATCGAGCGTGAAGGAGGAGAGTTTGCCGTCGTCGAGGAGCATCATTTCGTTGGGTCCGAGCGGCGTGATTTCGTCGTAGCCGCCCGCGCCGCAGACCACCGCCGCCCGGTGGATCGGGGACTGGGCCAGCGTTTCCGCCATGAGTTTCACCAGATTGGGCCGCGCCACGCCGAGCAGGATGTGCGTGGGGCGGGACGGGTTGATCAGGGGGCCGAGCAGGTTGAACAGGGTCCGGATGCCGAGTTCGTGCCGGATGGGCGCGATGTTGCGGAAGCAGGGATGGAACCGCTGCGCGAACAGGAAGACGAAGTTCCGGTCGTGCAATATCTTGCCCACGTCGGTGGGATCGATGTCCAGCTTCACGCCGAGCCCTTCCAGCGCGTCGGCGCTCCCGGACTTGGAGGACACCGCGCGGTTGCCGTGCTTCACCACCTGATAACCCATACCCGCCAGCGTGAGCGCGGTGCCGGTGGAGCAGTTGAAGGAGGAGCGTCCGTCCCCGCCGGTGCCGACGACTTCGATGTACGAGCCTTCGATGCCTTCCACGCGCACGGCGCGGGCCAGCGCGGCGCGGGTGGCGTGGGCCATTTCCAGCGGGCTTTCGCCCTTCATTCGCAGGCCCATGAGGAAGCTGCCCGCCTGCGAGGGCGTCATCGCGCCGTCCATGAGCGCGGAGAATCCGGCGGAGGCCATGTCGGCGGTCAGATCCTTGCCTTCGGCGAGGGTGTCGAGGATGACGTTGATCGCGTTGGCGTCGTGGCCTTCGGGCATGATGGCCTTGGGGAAGTTGCCGAGCAGGCGCAGTCCGTCGGGCGTGAGGATGGATTCCGGGTGGAACTGCACGCCGACCCACGGGCGATCCTTGTAGCGCAGGGCCATGATTTCGCCCTCGGGACCGTGCGCGGTGACGGTGAATCTGGCATGCGCCTCGTCCACGTCGGAGCGGACGACCAGCGAATGGTAGCGGCCCACGCGCATGGGGTTCGGAAGGCCAGCGAACAGGCCCGTGCCGTCGTGCACGATTTCGGAAGCCTTGCCGTGCATGATGCGGGGACCGACCACCACTTCGGCTCCTGCGGCGAGGCCGAGGGCCTGATGTCCGAGGCAGACGCCGAGCACCGGGATTTTGGGGTCGAGGATGCGCAGGACTTCCATGCAGTATCCGGCGTCCTTGGGATGTCCGGGGCCGGGGGAGAGGCACACCATGTTCAGGGATGGGTCCTGCGCCAGTTCGAGGAGCCGGGGATCGTCGTTTTTGACGACCACGGGATTGTGGCCGAGCGCGTAGAAAGCCTGCACAAGATTGTAGGTGAACGAGTCGTAGTTATCGATGAGCAGGAACATGGTCTTCTCCGGTGGTGTTGAGAACGGTGCGCATGATGGCGGACTTGTTGTAGACTTCATTCCATTCGGCTGCGGGGTCGGAGTCGAAGACGATGCCGCCGCCCGCCTGCCAGTGGAGCCGTCCGTCCTTGACCCACATGCTGCGGATGGTGATGCCGGTGTCGAGGCTGACGCTGTCGTCGTCAAGGCCGAGCCAGCCGATGCATCCGGCGTAGGGACCGCGCGGCAGGTTTTCGGTTTCCGCAATGATTTCCATGGCCCGGACCTTGGGCGCGCCGCTGACCGTTCCCGCCGGGAAGGTCGCCGTCAGCACGTCCAGCGCGTCGAGGTCCGGCTGGATCCGGGCGGTGATCCGCGAGGTCAGGTGCATGACGTGGGAGAAGCGTTCCACTTCCATGAGCC
>CAUHBW010000424.1 GCA_959604115.1 uncultured Bilophila sp.
CCGCGCCTTCTTATGATTGGGGCGTACCCGCACCGCATTGTGGCGGCGCGGCGTTTTTCATGCAAAAGGAGTTTTCATGAACATCGCGCTTGTGGCGCACGACAACTGCAAAAAGGATTTGGTCCGGTGGGTCAGGGACCACGTGCGGGAGCTGAAGGGACACCGCCTGATCTGCACGGGAACCACGGGACGGCTCGTGCGTGAGGCGCTTCTTGAGCTGCTCGGCGGCGAGAGCCCGTCCACGCCGGTGGAGT
Source organism: uncultured Bilophila sp. (assembly GCA_959604115.1). Classification (GTDB taxonomy): domain Bacteria; phylum Desulfobacterota; class Desulfovibrionia; order Desulfovibrionales; family Desulfovibrionaceae; genus Bilophila. Next base: position 255 of record CAUHBW010000424.1, read on the forward strand.
GCCTGAAATCCGGTCCGCTCGGCGGCGACCTGCAAATGGGGGCCCGCATCGCGGAAGGACAAACCGACGTGCTGATCTTTTTCTGGGATCCCATGCAGGCACAACCCCACGACGTGGACGTCAAGGCGTTGCTCCGCATCTCCAATCTGTACAACGTCCCCACGGCCTGCAACGTCGCCACCGCCAACTGCCTCGTTTCTTCGCCCGTTCTGGGGGAACGCACCGGTTCCACCTACGACTTTTCGGAGTACACCGAACGGAAACTGGATTAGCGACGGTTCGGGGGATTCGTTTCCGGCCACGCCGGAAACCTGTGCCTCGAGACGTTTTTCGGAAAACGGAAGCGGTCGTTGTGGCGGCCGCTTTTTTTGTGGGGAGAATATTCCCGTTCGTCGTGTTTTTTGCCGTCGAATATAAAGCTCATAATCTTTATATTATGTAAATTTTATTCCGCATCCCCAACCTTTCCCGACCTCCGAACAAACGCCCGCCCCAAAACAAACCATCCGCCGCGCCCGTGCCCCGCCGCATTCTGAATAGAAAAACCAGCCCATTACGAAGAATTACCGCCTGCGCCGGGCCGCGTCGGGCGTGTGCCGAAGGTCCGGCATGTACGCACGGGATCGGTCGCTGCGGGATCGAAAGGGGCTGCACGGAAGTTTTCCCGAAAAAATGTCGCTTGCCGTTCTTGTGAAAGAGGGTACTTTGACGCGACGGCAGCACCCCGGGACGCGGAGATGTTGCCGCGCGCCCACGACCGGCTTCCGGCAGGACTCCATAGGGATGGGGATGCGCGTTGTCGGCGGGGGTTGCCACGGGGAGCATTTTGCGCCCGAAAGCGGGAGACGCGCGCCGTCGGCAGATGGACGCGGAAGAGTTTTCACCGTGTGCCGCAGGGCGGCTGGGAGGCCGGATCACGGCGGCGGGGCGGGAGAAAGGACGGAAGCCGAAGCGGAGTTTCCCCCTGAGGCGTCCGAAAGCCGAAGCGGCCTTTTCTCCGATTCGCCGGGAGGAGCTCCCGTGACGTTTGGGAGGCCGCCTTCCCGGTTCCGGAACCGGGACCGCCGCGCCTTTTCCGGCGGCGAAAGAATCATGGACGCCGCGAACGCCGGGCCGATAGGGTGAACGACCGGGGAAAGGACGCCGTTCGTCGGAGGCCGCTGAAAACGGTTGACGAAGAGGTCCGATTTTTCGATGCTGGAGACGCCGGGAAGGCGACTCGTTTCTGGGCTGGTCCGCCTGTTTTGGCCTGATTGAACGACGAACGATGAAGTAATGCGCTTATGGAGAAGCGTCGCGGCCCCGTGGGGGCCCCGTCCCCGCGCCGGGGGCGAACCATCTCCGCCAAGGACGCCTCCCGGCGTGAGCCGGGCGAGGCGTGCGGGAACATCATGGCACTCCAGTTCCAGAAAACCACCCGAATGTTCGAGCGGGTGCTGCTGCCGCTGGCGGACGCCGTTTCCAGTTGGCCCACGCTGGCGGCGATCCGTTCCGCGCTTGTCGTCACGCTTCCGCTCATGTTTCTCGGCTCTCTCGCGGAGCTGCTCAACAGTTTTCCTCTCGACGCCTACCGGGCGTTCATGCTCCGGCATTTCGGAGAAGGCTGGAGGCTCTTCGGGACTACGTTGCAGAGCGGCACGTTCGCCATCATGTCCCTGATCACGGTATATTCGATCGGGAGCCATCTGGCGGAACAGTTCAACCGGGAGAACCCCGTGCTCCGGGTCAATCCCGTCATCGCGGGTCTGGTGGCCTTCGCCTCGTTTTTCTGCCTGATCCAGCAGGACGGAGACATGTTCGTACGGCGCTGGCTCGGGGTCGCCGGGCTGTTCGTGGCGATCCTCGTGGGCGTGCTTTCCACCCGGCTGTTCCTGTTTTTCTCATCCTTCAGGCGGCTGCGGCTGTACCTGCCCGGCGGGACGCCCGACATCGCCATTCCGCAGGCGTTCAACGCGCTGCTCCCCGGCATGCTGACGGTGGTGGCGTTCGCGGGCGGGGAGACGCTTCTGGTCGCGCTGACGGGCGCGCCGCTGCACGAGATCGTCTACCGGTTCATCCGTATGCCCTTCGACGCCATCGGCGCGGGGCTGCGCGGCATGCTGTACATCCTCTCGCTGCACCTGCTCTGGTTCATGGGCATCCACGGGGCCAACGTCCTCGACCCGATCACCCACGACATCTACGGCGCGGCGATGGTCGCCAATCAGGCGGCGGCCGCCGCCGGGCTGCCCCTGCCGCACATCATGACCAAGACGTTCATGGACACCTTCGTCTTCATGGGCGGGGCCGGGACCGGCATCAGCCTCGCGGGCGCGCTGCTGCTGTTCGGCAGGACGCAGGCGAGCCGCCGGATCGGCTTCCTTTCGCTGGTGCCCGGCGTCTTCAACATCAACGAAGTGCTGCTGTTCGGCCTGCCCATCGTGCTCAACCCGCTGATGCTGATCCCGTTCCTGCTGACGCCGCTGCTGCTGGCGGGGATCAGTTCCGCGGCGGTGGCCGTGGGGCTGGTGCCGGGCACCAGCGTTCAGGCCGAGTGGACCACGCCCATCCTGCTCAACGG
>CAUHBW010000425.1 GCA_959604115.1 uncultured Bilophila sp.
CGGCTTTGTTCATCGACGAGGATGCTCATGCGTCCGCCTCCTGCGTTTGCTGCGCCGCGAGCCCGACGATCAGCCGGGCGGCCTCGGACATCGAAGCGGCGGCATGGAACCGAAGTCCGCTCTCCCGGAGGATACGCCGCCCTTCCTCCACGTTCGTGCCTTCGAGCCGCACCACCAGAGGCACGGCCATATCCAGCGCGCGGACCGCGTTCACGATGCCGTGCGCCACAATGTCGCAACGCAGGATGCCGCCGAAAACGTTGATGAGGATGCCCCGGACATGGGGATCGGAAAGCATGATCGAAAATCCGGCGGCGACGGTTTCCTCGCTGGCTCCGCCCCCGGCGTCGAGGAAGTTCGCGGGCTCGGCCCCGGCCTGCTTGACGGCGTCCATCGTGGCCATCGCAAGCCCGGCCCCGTTCACCAGCGTCCCGATGGAGCCGCCCAGCCGGACATAGGTGAGCCCCTTTTCGGCGGCGGCGCGTTCCAGCGGATCGCCCTCCTCCGTATCCCGAAGCGCGGCGATGTCGGGATGCCGTTTCAGCGCGCTGTCGTCGAAGTTCATCTTGGCGTCCAGCGCCACGAACCCGCTCGTTTCGCTCAGGGCCAGCGGATTGATCTCAAGCTGGGTCATGTCCTTTTCGGCGGCGAGGGCCGCCAGCCGCCGCACCAGCGAGGCCAGCTCCCGCGCCTGATCGGCTTCGAGCCCCCAGCCGTCCAGCAGGCTCCGGGCCTGAAACGGCCACAGATAATGGCCGCCGTCCAGCCGGACCGTGAACACCCGCTCGGGCGTCGAGGCCGCCACCGCCTCAATGTCCATGCCCCCGTCCGGCGAGGCCATGACGGTCAGGCATTGCGCCGTCCGGTCAAGAACCACGGCGAGATAGCATTCGCGGGCGATCGCCGTGCCCCGCTCGATCCAGACCCTGCCGACGCGTTCGCCCTCCGGCCCGTTCTGGGGCGTCACCAGCCGGTTGCCGAGCAGGGACGCGGCGGCCTCCCGGACCTCCTCCGGGCTGCGGCACACCTTGACCCCGCCTGCCTTGCCCCGGCCTCCGGAGTGGATCTGCGCCTTCACCACCCACACGGGACCGGGGAGATCCCGTGCGGCGCGCTCCGCCTCTTCGGGAGCGGCGGCGAGCCGCCCCTCCGGCGTGGGGATTCCGTATTCGCTCAAGAGTCTTTTCGCCTGATATTCATGGATATACATGGGAATGCTCCCTGTTGTGACATGGTGCGGTCCGGGAAAGCCGCCGAGGCGTCCCGGCGGGGAAGGAACCCGCGCGTTTTCGCGAACGGGCACGCCGCCCCGCGCCGGGACAAAGGCGGCCCACATCGGCGGCATGCCGTATCCGTGCGGAGGGACCGTTTCGGGGCTGCCGCCTTGCGGGAAAGGGGCCTCTTCCGCCCGTCGGTCCGGAGCGGAAGAGGCGGGAGACGTCAGGGGAGAGAACGTCTCCGTGCGGGCGCCTCAGCCGAGCAGCGGTTCCGCCAGCTCGACGCCGAGATGCAGGGCCCGCAGATTGGCTTCGCGGTGCGCGGCGGGGAATCGATCCGCCAGCACCGTTTCGATCGATCGGACGCGCACGGCTCCGGTCAGCGTGACCAGCGCGCCGAGCACCGTGATGTTGTATGAAATGGTCGAATCAAGGCGTTCCGTGACGGCCTTCGAGAAAGGCAGCCCCTTGAAGCGGGCCTCCACCCGACGGCCCGGATGCACGAGATCGGTGTCGTAGACGCACAGCCCGCCGGGGCGGATCAGCGGCAGATACTTGCCGCAGGCCGCATCGGTGAGCGCAACGAGGATGTTGGGCTGTTCGACCTTGGGATAGAGAATGGCCTTGTGCGACAGGATCACGTCCGAACGCGTGGCCCCGCCGCGCGCTTCCGGCCCGTAGGACTGCGACTGCACGGCGACGAGGCCCTCGTATTTGACGGCGGCTTCGGCCAGCAGGATCGCCATGGTGATCACGCCCTGCCCGCCGGAACCGGACAACAGGAAACGGGAGACTGCATACGCGTTTTCCATGACTCACTCCTGATGCTGACTGGCGATGATCGAGGCGTAACGGGCACAGTATTCCGGCAAATCCTCGTCGGTGAAAATGCCGCGCGGCACCAGCGCGGGGTCTTCGGCGAGCTTCGCGGAACCCAGAGGAGCCGTGCCGTCGCGGTACCGCTCCATCATCCGCACGGCGTCGCCGAGCCGGTTCTTGCGCCCGAAGTAGGTGGGGCACTGGGTCAGCACCTCCACGACCGCGAAGCCCTCGTGCCGAAGCGCCTTCTTGAAAATCGAGATCATCTCGCGCATATGGTAGGTGGTCGTGCGGGCCACGAAGGTCGCCCCCGCGCCGAGGGCCAGCCGCACGGTGTCGAACTCGCGGTCGATGTTGCCGTAGGGCGCGGTCGTCGCGGACACTCCCAGCCCGGAAAGCGGCGAATACTGCCCCCCGGTCATGCCGTAGATGCGGTTGTTCATGACGATGGCGGTGAGCTTGATGTTGCGCCGCGCCGCGTGGATGAAGTGGTTGCCGCCGATGGCGAGCGCGTCGCCGTCGCCCATCGGGACGATGACGTGCAGGTCGGGCCGCGACATCTTGATGCCCGTGGCGAAGGCCAGCGCCCTGCCGTGCAGCGTGTGCATGGTGTGGAAATCGACGTAGCCCGCGATGCGCGCCGAGCAGCCGATGCCCGAAACCATGACGATGGACGAGGGGGCGTAGCCCAGATCGTCCACGCTGTGCAGCATGGCGTTGAGCACATGCCCGTGACCGCAGCCGGGGCACCACAGATGCGGGAA
>CAUHBW010000426.1 GCA_959604115.1 uncultured Bilophila sp.
ACCACCGTGACCTTGGCTCCGAATGCCTGATAGATGAACGCCAGTTCGCAGCCGATGACGCCGCCGCCTACGATGATGAGCGAGGACGGGATGCGATCCAGCGCCAGCGCGTCGTCGCTGGTCATGATGCGGCGATGGTCCACGGGCAGGCCGGGAAGCTGCAACGCGCCGGAACCGGTGGCGATGATTACGCGGTCGCCTTCGACGGCGACGGAGCCTTCGTCCGTGGCGACGTCCACGAGTCCCGTGTTGACGACGCGGCCCCGGCCCCGAACGAGCTTCACGCCGAGTCCGGCGCAGGCTTTTTCAAGGCCGCCGCGCAGGGTGGAGCAGACTTTTTCCTTGCGGGCGAGCACGGCGGCGGGATCGGCGGACGGCGTCCCCTGCCCGACGATGCCGAACTGGGACAGGCGCAGGGCGATTTCCAGCGCCTCGGCGGACGCCTTCAGCGTCTTGGTGGGGATGCAGCCGTTGTTCAGACAGGTTCCGCCGAGGCGGTCGCTTTCCACGAGAGTGACGGACATCCCGGCGCGGGCGGCGGCGAAGGCCGCCGTGTACCCGCCGGGGCCTCCGCCGATGACGGTCAGGCGTACGGACATGGCTCGGCTCCTAGTCTTCGTCGCATTCGAGGTTCAGGTTGTATTTCACCGGGAAGGCCGCTTCGAGCGACCCCGTGATCAGACAGCCCTGCTTCATGATCTTTTCCACCCGGTCGAAAATGAACTCGTATTCCTGATCCATGAACACGGTCACGTCCAGATCGATCCCGGTGACCCGGCCCCGGCCCTTGTCGTCGGTGCCGGTGTGGACCGTGGCCTTGCCCTCGATGCGGCGGTACTTGGCGCTGCGGGTTTCGAGCGCCTTGTCCAGCGCCGCGCAGTAACAGTAGAGCGCGGAGGAGGCGAGCAGCTTCTTGGCGGTTCCCGGACGTTCTTCGGCGGGAATTTTTTCGCCGTCGATGGAAATGACGCCGAGCGCGCCGGATTCCATATCGAGATCAACCTTGCTTCCCTGACGGGTGATGGAGACGCTGAGTTCGTGGGACATGATATCCTCCCGGATGAATTGCGGAAATAAGGCGGTACGGTACCGCATCGCCTCTTTATATGCATTTAGGGTGCCAATCCCCTCGGAACAAGGATTCAACCGCCCTTCTCCGGAGTGAGTCGACAGCGCGTCCTATCTCCATATGATTCTTGGGAAAAAAGGAACGCATGCCGCGTCCGGCGGGCGTTTTCTCTAAAAGGTGTTGCCGTTTCTCCCCTGTTGTGAAATACTCTATTCTATAAACGACAAAAATGTCGTGAATAGCGACAAAACGTTCAGGGGGGAGCCTATGGAATTGTGCGCGTCCGTTCCCGGTCTCGCCGTGGAGGAGAGTTATATCCGGCTGCTCAACCACCTGCCGGGTCTCGCCTATCGGTGCCGGGTTACGGAAAACGAGTCTTCCGTCGCGGAACGCATTGAATATGTTCTTGAATTCGCAAGCCGGGGAAGCTACGATCTGCTCGGCATCCCCGCCGAAGAGATGGTGCGGAACAACTACAACACCATCGAACGGATGACGCATCCCGACGATCTCCAGCGGATGCGCCGGGACATCTATGACAGTATTGTCGCGCATCAGCCGTATCAGGTGATGTACCGGGTCTTGTTGCCGTCCGGGAGGCTGAAGTGGCTCTGGGATCAGGGCGAGGGCGTCTTTGACGGCACGGGGAAGCTGCGCTATCTGGAAGGGCTGATAATGGACATCAGCGAACAGAAGTTTCAGGAGCTGGAACTCAAGGAAGAGAACCGGCAATTGAAGGCTTCCGTGAGCAATCTCTACGGGTTGGGAAACATCGTCGGCAAGAGCGAAGCCATGCGGCAGGTCTATAACCTGATTCTCAAGGCCGCCGAGACCGACACCAACGTGATAATCTACGGCGAAACGGGCTCGGGCAAGGATCTCGTCGCCAAGGCGATCCACGAATTCAGCGCCCGGAAGGGCAACTACGTCCCGGTCAACTGCGGGGCCATTCCCGAACAGCTTCTGGAGAGCGAATTCTTCGGGCATACCAAGGGTGCCTTCTCCGGCGCGCACGCCAACAAGGAAGGGTACATCGGGGCGGCGCACAACGGCACGCTGTTCCTCGACGAAATCGGGGAATTGCCCATTCACTTGCAGGTGAAGCTGCTCCGGGCCATCGAGAACAAGATGTACACTCCGGTGGGCAGCAACACGCCCAAGGTTTCGTCGTTCCGTCTGGTGGCGGCGACGAATCAGGATCTTTCCAGAATGGTGCTGGAAAAGAAGATGCGCTCGGATTTCTACTATCGGGTGCACGTGCTTTCCATCACGCTGCCGCCCCTGCGCGAACGGCACGGGGACATCCCGTTGCTCGTCGAAGCCTACATGGAGCGCAAGGGCATCACCTGCGCCCTGCCGTTGCAGGTACGGCTGGCGATGGAACACTACGACTGGCCCGGCAACGTGCGGGAGCTGCACAATTTTCTCGACCGGTACACGGCGTTCGGCGATGTGGCGCTCGAATCGCTCGGGGATGCGGGCAAGTCGGATCTGCTGTTCCCGGACCTGAGCCACGAGGGGCTGACGCTCGAAAACGCCACGCTCCAGCTTGAAGAGCGCATGATCCGGCAGGCGCTCGAACGCTGCCGCTGGCGCAGGGGAGACGCCGCCGAGGCGCTCGGCCTGAACCTGCGCACCCTGCAACGCAAGATGAAGCGGCTGGGCATGAATGCGAAGGAATAAAGATTGGAGGGGGAAAGGGAACCTTTCTGAAGAAA
>CAUHBW010000427.1 GCA_959604115.1 uncultured Bilophila sp.
ACGTCGAAATAGCGGCGGCCCTGCCATTCGATGACGTTGCGCCAGCGGAGCGAAACGGCCTCCTCGCCGCGCAGCCCGGTCATGAACAGGGTCTTGAGCAGGAGGATGTCGCGTTCCGGGGCCTGATGCTCGGCGAGGCGGTCGAACAGGGCCGCCATTTCGGCTTCGGAAAGGCTGTGCGAGAGGTGCCCCGGCAGCGCGGCCCCGGAATCGACGCGGCGGCGTTTCAGGAACGCCGTGGGGTTCAGCGGAATCGCGCCGGTCACGGCAAGGCGTTTGAAGAAACTTTTCAGCGCGCCGATGATCGTGTTGATGGACCGGGGCTTCATGCCGTTCAGGCGGCACTGGCGCACGAAGGCTTCCACGTCGCGGGCCGTGGTGTGGACGGCGCTTTTCCCGGTGTGGTTCAGAAAGCGGACGATGTGGCGGCAGTAGCCGTCGATGGTGTTGAGCGACTGCTCGTAGGTCGCGCTCAGAAACAGCAGGATGAGCCGTTCGTCCGGCGAGAGGTCGTCCTGCATGGCGACGAATCCGGCGGCGTCCTCGTAGTCGAGGCTTTCCCGGAAACGCAGCATGAGCCGCCGGTTGTCGAGCGGACGCCACGCCGGGGCCGGAGGCGCGGCGTCGGGAAGAACGGGAAACGTGGACACGGGAGGACTCCTCTGGAGCGGGCGGCGGAATGCCGCTTCCGCACCGGAACCATATCCGTTCGCGGCCTGAAAGAAAAGTATTCGCGGAGCGGGAGGTGCCGGAGCGAACGGGACATGCCGCCCGGACCGGGGAGGGCGGGGAGTCTCGGAGATTCGATGAAGCCGGACACCTTGAGGGGAATCGCGGGAACCGTCCCGCATGGCCGCGGGGCGTCTTGCGGAGCCGACCGCCGACGTGCCGCCCGACCGGACCGCCCCGCACGGACGTGGGGAATCCAAGGAGAAGAACCAGATGAACGGAAGCGGGCCTCCGTACGCGGACGCGGGGGGAATCCTCCGGTCCATCCGGTTCCGGCGCGCCGTTGCGCCCGTCCCCGCGTCTGGGCGGTGCGGGTTTGCTCCGGCGACGGGGATGCCCCGCCGCCGGAGGTCTGGGTTGTCGATGCGTGCGGTCCGGAGGCGTCACTCGCCCAGATCGAGCCCGAGGACGACGCGCGGTTCGGGAGCGAGGGCGTAGACCGTGATGCCGCCCGCCGGGCCGGATACGTGTTGCAGCAGTTCCGGCTTTCCGTCCCCGCCGCTCACGGCCTTCAGCGACGACGCCTGAGCGCTCCACGAGCCGGCTTCCAGCTTCAGGCTCTTGCCTTCGAAGGTCGCGTGTTCGTACAGGGTGATCGCGGAACCGGGCAGCACCTTGAGGGAGCGGATGCTGTCGTTGGGCAGGCCGAACGTATCGTTCAGATCGTAGTCTCCGGCTTCGGAAATTTCCCACTTCGCGCCCTGAAAGTTTTCCCCAGTATAGGCGAGAGCCACGTAGTCGGGGACTTTCCGCTTCGTCAGCCTGAGGTCCGAAAACCACTTCATGATCTGTTCCTTGTCCATGTCGGCCTCGCTCGCCGCCGAAACGTGGATGCGGAACCCCCACTGCTCGGCGAACATGAGCATGTCGGCGTTCCGGCTGGCGTCGCCGTTCCTGCCGCCGGGATATTCCACGCCGATGCACGGATGGCCGTATCGCTCCTCAAAGCGTTCGACGCCGGGCAGGGACAGCAGATCGGTTCTCTTCACTCCCTCGATTTTGGAGATAGGCTCCCCCGTTTTCTGCGTGGTGACGGCGTTTCCGGCGCTGTCCACGGAGGGGCGGCGTTCCACGGACAGAAACATATTGCCGTCTTTCAGCGTGCGCGTGTAGATAATCTCGCCGGAGCTGGACGCCTCGTACTCGGCGTTGACAGGCGTCCGGGACGCCCCGATTTCCACCCACAGCCCTTCGGCTTCGGCGTCGAGCGGAACGTCCGCCGCGCGGAGGGGGAAGGCGGTCAGCAGCAGGGCAAGCCGCGCCGCAGGAATACAACTTTTTCATGATTCTTTCTCCTTTGTACAGGGGCCGGTCAACCGGAAGGAACAGGTGATGCCGACGGATCGGCGGAAGCGCCCGCGTCCGCCGGTCCGCCGCAGGGCGCGCCCATGTCCCCGGCGGCGGTCAACTACGTCGTGAACAACGGTTCGCTGGAGCCGCGCGGGCTCTCGGCGCTGCTGCTCTCGCTGGCGGCGCGGGGAAGCTGCGTCTTTTCCGGCGACCGGGAACGGGGATTCGTCGTGACCGCCCGGCCTGAGGCTGACACTCCCTACGCCGAGGAGCGGAAGGCGTACGCCCGCCTTGCCGAAGCGGAGTCGGTCCCCCTCGGCAGCGCGGCGGCTCGGTCATCGCCGCCATGCACGGCGCGGCCTCGAAGGCGCTCGCGAAAGGCTATCCGAATCTGTGGACCTCCCATCTGGGCTGGACGCTGCTCGGCATGCTGCTGGCCTCGCTCGGGGCGTTCGGCTGCCTGATCGCCCGTCTGGGGCTTCCCGGCGACTGGCCCTCGGAAATCGTGGAGACCGGCCTGATGGGCCTCATCGTCGTCTGGCTGCTGCCCTTCGCCGTGCGCGGCCTGATCGCGTCCCTCAAGGGCAGGCAGTTCCTGATGGCGCTGGTGATCCTGATGTTCGGCGGGACGTTCGCCGCCGGGCTGGTGAACGGCCTCCTCATGCCCGGGGTTCTGGACTGCGCCCCTCCGGGATTCTCGGTTCCGCTGGCGCTCGCGCTGCTGGCCTCGTGGGTCTTCATGGGGATCATGAAG
>CAUHBW010000428.1 GCA_959604115.1 uncultured Bilophila sp.
TCCCGGTTCGCCGGGAGGCTTTTTTCATGTCAAAACGTCCGGGAGGGCGAACCTCCCCGGAAATCAGCTGTCGTAGAACGAGCGCAGCACCTGGCTCCGCACGGGATGGCGGAGCTTGCGCAGGGCCTTGGCCTCGATCTGGCGGATGCGTTCGCGGGTGACGTTGAACAGCTTGCCCACTTCCTCAAGGGTATGGTCGGACTTTTCGCCGATGCCGAAACGCTTGCGGAGCACCTGCTCCTCACGCGGAGTAAGGTCGGCCAGCACGGACGCGATCTGCTCGGAGAGCTTGGTGTTCACCACCTCTTCGGCGGGCGCTACGGCCTTCTTGTCCTCGATGAAATCCCCGAGGCTCGAATCCTCCTCGTCGCCGATGGGGGTTTCGAGGGAGATGGGTTCCTTGGCGATCTTGAGCACCTTCTTCACCTTGTCCACAGGGTATTCCATGCGGTCCGCGATCTCTTCGGGGGTCGGGTCGCGCCCGAGTTCCTGCACGAGGTAGCGGGAGGTGCGGATGAGCTTGTTGATCGTTTCGATCATGTGCACGGGGATACGGATCGTGCGGGCCTGATCCGCGATGGCGCGGGTGATGGCCTGCCGAATCCACCACGTGGCGTAGGTCGAGAACTTGTAGCCGCGCTGGTATTCGAACTTGTCCACGGCCTTCATCAGGCCGATGTTGCCTTCCTGAATCAGATCGAGGAACTGGAGGCCGCGGTTGGTGTACTTCTTGGCGATGCTGACCACGAGGCGCAGGTTGGAGCGGATGAGCTCCTGCTTGGCGCGCATGGCGGCGTTGTTCCCGCGCTTGATGCGCCAGAGCACTTCTTCGAGGTCCGTCACGTTGTGGCAGCACTTCTCCTGAAGACGCTGGAGGATTTCGATCTTCCCGAGGATCATTTCCTTGTAGGAGAACAGCTCGTCCACGCTCATGTTCAGTTCCTTGGCCGCGGCCACGGGGCTGATGTCGCGCGCGTCGAGCTTGCGGAACAGATCCTTGATCTCCTCCTGATTCTTGCCGGTGGAAAGCAGGTAGGCCGACAGGTCGCGCTGGCAGTTGCGCATCTGGCGGACGTAGTCCTCCACCGTCTCGATGATCCGGTCGATGAGCGTCTTTTCCAGTTTGATGTCACGCAGGCGCGTGACGATCTCTTCCTTGAACGCCATGATTTCCTTCTGGATGGCGGTGACGCGGCGCTCCAGCGTACAGCACTCGTCCAGTTTGGCGTAGATTTTACGTTTCTTCTTGAAGGTCTGACGGATTTCCTCCAGCAGCAGAATGACGCGGGTGCGCTGGTTCATCTCGTCTTCGGTGGGATCGTCTTCCTCAATGGTCTTGACCACATCCTTGAGCTTGATGCGGTTGAGCTTGAGATCTTCGCCCACGTTGATGAGTTCTTCAACGGCGACCGGCACTTCCACGAGCGCGTACAGAACGTCCTGTTCGCCCTGCTCGATCTTCTTGGCGATGGTTACCTCGCCGTCACGATCGAGCAGCGGCACCGCGCCCATTTCGCGCAGGTACATGCGGACCGGGTCCGTGCTGCGGGAAGAAAAGTCGGCGGCGTCTTCGCTGTCCACCAGCTCCAGGCGTTCCTCGGGCTGATCGCCGTCGGTTTCCGCCGAGGTGACGGGGATTTTCTTGCCGTCCTTTTCCAAATCCACAATGGCGATCTCGAGCTGATCGAAAATCCCGATGATTTCCTCGAACTGCTCGGGCGTATTCATTTCCAGCGGAACGGCCTTGTTCACTTCCTCGAATGTGAGGAAGCCCATCTCCTTGCCTTTGGCGATGAGGCTCTTGATCTGCTGGATATCTTTAATGTTGTTCCCCATGAGTCCTCTCCAACGTTTCCTGAAGGGCGCGCAAATATTCCAAATCGGCCTCAAAATTGCCTGCGCCGGCTCCCTGACGCAACGCGGCCGAAACCGAGGCCGATTGCGCAGTCAAATGCAACGTATCAAGCATGGTGCGGATTGCGCCGAATTCTCCCTCTTCGTTGTCGAGAGGGGGCACGTCCCCGGTGCGGCACCGGATCCAGAAACGCTTTTCCCTGGGGTCAAGATGCTGCACCACTTCATCCGCAGGGGTGTCTTCAAGTTTTTGCCACAGTTCCCGCGCCCACGGGGCGCTCAGAACCAGATGAGCCCCGATGTCCCGAAGGCGGGGCAGAGAGGAGGGGTACCGGACCGCGAAGGTCATGATCTCCCTGTCTCTGGGATTCGTCCGCACGGGCGGCGGCGTGCCGTCCGCGTTTCGCGGAAGCGACCGGGCGTTGCGGCTCTCGATGACCCGCTCGCGCAATTCGCTTTCCGCCAGCCCCAGCCCGGTGCTCAGTGTGGACGCGAAGCGACTGACGAGTTCCGGCAGTTCCACCTGCCTGAGGAATTCGCGCGCCCAGTCCACGGCTTCCCGCGGGGCCATGTCGCGCAGCGTTTGCACGCAGAAGGCCATCCCCTCCGGCGCATTGCCGCGCAAATGCTCAAAAATGTCCGTTCCCTGCGTCCGCAGCAGGCTGTCGATGTCCTCGCCTTCCGGAAAAAGGATGACCTTGCAGGACAGCCCGCGCGTCAGCAGCATCTCGCACGCCCGCAGGGCGGCCTTGCGCCCGGGCTTGTCGCCGTCGAACAGCAGTTCCACATGCGACGTAAACCCCGAAATCCGTTTGACCTGTTCGGGGGTGAACGCCGTCCCGAGCACGCCGACCGCGCTCGTGTAGCCGAACTGGTGCAGCGTCACCACGTCCATGTAACCTTCCGTCAACATGGC
>CAUHBW010000429.1 GCA_959604115.1 uncultured Bilophila sp.
TCCGGAGCGGGGGGGGGATGAGATGAGCTTGTCCATACGTCCGTCCTGAAGGTCGAAAGGGTGTCAGCGCTCGGCGCGGATGCGCGGATCGAGCAGGCGGCATGCGAAGTCCGTGAGCAGGTTCGCCGCGATGACCATGAACGTGCTGAAGAACAGGATGCCCAGGATGGTCGGGGTGTCGCGCCGGAGGATGGATTCGAAGGCGAGCTGTCCGAGCCCCGGCCAGCTGAAGACCGTCTCCACCATGATCGCGCCGGAGAACAGGTAGCCCATTTGCAGGCCCGCCACCGTGACCACGGGCAGCACGGCGTTGCGCAGCGCGTGCTTCCAGACGACGCGGCGTTCGGGGAGCCCCTTGGCGCGGGCCGTGCGGATATAGTCGGCTCCCAACACCTCGACCATCACCGAGCGGGCCAGCAGCGTGTACTGGGCCACGTAGATGAAGGACAGAGTCAGCATGGGCAGGGCCATGTGCCGCCCCACGTCGACGGCCCGCGCCCAGAAGCCGCCCTCCAGACCCACGGTGCACATGCCGGACACCGGGAAGATCGGGAACGCCCACGCGAAGGCGATGAGCAGCAGGATGCCCAGCCAGAACACGGGCATGGACCACCCGATGAGGGTCATGACGGTGACGGCGTGGCTGAACGGGCCGTACAGCCTGCGCGACGAAAGCACGCCGAGCAGGGTTCCCGCCGCGACCGAGAGAATCAGCGAGGAGAACACGAGCAGGATGGTCGGACCCGCCCGGCCCAGAATGAGATCAAGCACGGGCTGGTTGAAGAAGTAGCTGTAGCCGAGATCGCCGTGCGCGACCTTCCCGATGTACAGCAGGAGCTGTTCCGGGATGCTCTTGTCCAGATGGAAGCTGTGGCGGAGCTGGAGCATCAGCTCTTCGTTCATCCCGCCCATCTGCCCGGCGATGGTCTGCACGATGTCGCCGGGGGCGAGCTGGATGAGCGTGAAGTTGAGCACCAGAACCGCGAGCAGCAGGAGCGCGGCGTACAGGATGCGCCTGCCGATGAGGGCGAACGTCCGCATGGCGTTACCTCGCGTTGCGGCGGAAGGGACCCCGCCGGAGGGGGAGCCGGCGGGGCGAGGGGGTTACTCGAAGGACACGGTGTCCATCGGTGACAGGGGGCCCCAAATGCTGGTGACGGGATTCCGGAGACGCTTGTCGTACACGGTGTAGTAGGGGATGACGTTCAGGTAGGCGATGGGCGCCTCGTCGACGACGATCTTCTGGAATTCCTTATAGAGCGCGGCGCGCCTCGCCGGGTCCATTTCCTGACCGGCCCGTTCCAGCAGCTCGTCGACCCTCGCGTTGCGGTAGCCGCTCATGTTGCTGTAGGCCACGCCCTTGCGGATGTTGTCCGACATGTACGAGCGGTGCGTCCCGATGACCGGATCGCCCCAGCTGAAGGTGATGGCGAGGGTCATGTCGTGGGTGCCGTTGCTGACGCGCTCGGCCCAGCTCGACCAGTCCGGCGAGGCGTGGAGCCGGACGTCGAGGCCGATCTTGCGGAGCTGGCTCTTGAGGTATTCCGCGACCATCTTCTGCTGTTCGGGAAGACCGGGCTCGAAATCGAGGGTCAGCGGGAAACGGACGCCGTCCTTTCCGGCCTTGTATCCGGCCTCGTCGAGCAGGGCGCGGGCCTTGCCGAGGTCGAGGGGACAGGTTTCGACCTGTTCCTCGTAGAACGGGCTGGCGGGGATCAGCGGGCCGGTGGACGGCGTGGACAGGCCGCCGTGCAGCTTGTCGATGATGAACTTCCGGTCGATGGCGCGGCAGATGGCCTTGCGGACGCGCACGTCGGCCAGTTCCGGCTTGCGGAGATTGAATTCGAGCCAGTTGTGCCCGCCGATGCCCTCGTACCCCCGGCTGGTGACGGCGAGATGGCTTTCGCGCTTCAGCCGGGCGATGTTGCGGGTGTTTTCCATGAGCGGGAACAGCTGCGCCTCGCCCCTGGACATGGCCATCATGCGGCCCGACGGGTCCTTGATGAACCGGAAGATCACCCGATCAAGCTCCGGGCGGCCCTTGATGAAGAAGTTCGGGTTCTTTTCGAGGATCACATATTCCCCGGCCTTCATTTCCGCGAACCGGAACGGCCCGGAGCCCACGGGCGCGTTGTTGGCGGGATGGGTGCGGACGTCCCGTCCGTCGCCGTACACGTGCTTGGGGATGATGGGGCACAGCGGCGGCGCGAGGCAGAGGAGAATGGCGGGATGGGGCTTCGACAGCCGGATGATCGCGGTGTGCGGATCGGGCGTGTCCACGGCCTCCACCGGTTCGAACATGGTCTTGAAGGGATGGTTGGCCTTGATGGTCATGATGGAAAAGGCCACGTCCGCGGACGTGATCGGCTTCCCGTCATGGAATGCGGCGTCGGGGACGAGGTGCAGGGTCAGGCTCTTCTTGTCTTCGGAAAAGGCCCACGACCGGGCGAGGTAGGGATGGGGCGTCCAGTCGAGATCGTAGCGCAGGGGGCTTGCGAAAAGCTGCGTGGCGATCTGGATGGTCTGGGTGCTGGAGGTGACGGCGTTGTTCAGGTGCATGGGCGGCGACTTCATGATCACCGTCAGTTCCTGCCTGCCGTCCGCGCGGGACGTGCCCGGCAGGCACAGGCAACACAAGGAAACGATGAGCGCTACGGCGGCGAAAGTCCTCTTCATATCCTGCCTCCGAGGGGCGTTGCGGTGAATGAGGGGCCGGAGCGGCGGCTCCGGGGCCGGACGCTGATGCCGTTTTTTC
>CAUHBW010000430.1 GCA_959604115.1 uncultured Bilophila sp.
AAACTTTCTGGAGAAAGTTTCCCCTTCCCCTCCCCAATGCTCTCTCACTCTCCCATCTTCACAACCCGAGCGGGAACCCCGGCGACGACGGCCTTGGGGGGCACGTCGCGGACGACGACGGACCCGGCGGCGACGATGGCCCCGTCTCCGACTGTCACGCCCTTGAGGATGAGGCTGTTCATGCCGATCCAGACGTTCGCGCCGATGGAGACGCCGCGGTCCAGCTCAAAGGCGGGCTCGACGTGCCGGGTTTCGGCGGGCCAGTGCGCGTGGAAATCGGAATCCGTGATCACGCAGTTCGGGCCCACCATCGTGTCCCTGCCGATGGAAATCACGCACGAACGCGCCGTGATCGCCGTGCCGCTGAGCTGCACGCCGTCCGCCAGCTCGATGCGGGCCGTGGGCGCGTAGGTCCGAAAACGGACGGGCGCGTACAGCGTGGACGCCGTGGCCCTCCGCGAGGACGAAATCAGGCTGCACCCCGCGCCGATACGGATGCGGCTGCCGGGCCAACGCCCGAGAATCACCGGACCACAGGCCGTGACGCCGGGGCCGACCTCGGCCCCGAACAGC
Source organism: uncultured Bilophila sp. (assembly GCA_959604115.1). GTDB lineage: Bacteria > Desulfobacterota > Desulfovibrionia > Desulfovibrionales > Desulfovibrionaceae > Bilophila. Next base: position 574 of record CAUHBW010000430.1, read on the forward strand.
GCGGCCTTGAGGCGCAGAGCCAACGTGCCCCAGTCCTTCGACCAGTGACGCTGCAACGTGATGGCGGCATAGGAAAGGATGTCCCGAACCGAAAGCTTGCGCTCAATGGCCTTGCGGAGTTTGCCGATCATGCCTTGTTCCCTTGTTCGGACTGCGCCAGTTGCCAGCGGCACAGCCCGTTGAAAAGATTGGTCCTGAGCATCTTGTCGCCGCCGTGCAGCGCGGCGATCTTGTCCTGAAAATTCGCCCTGTTGGTCTTGCCCGCCGAGGGACAGGGATTCGTCCAGACGGGCAGTTCCCAGCGGCGCGCCGCCTTCACGATGTCCGACTTCTCCACCAGCAGCAGGGGCCGGATGACCTTGAGCGCGCCCTTAAAGAACTCGTCGCACATGCCCATGCCCTCCACGCGCCCGTTCTGGACGAGGTTCATAAAGAACGTCGTGACCAGATCGTCGGCGTTGTGCCCGAAGGCGATGTGCGTCAGGTTGTATTGCCGACAGACCTCGAACAACCGCGTCCGGCGGAGCATGGCGCAATAAAAGCAGGCGGAATTGCGGCGGTTTTCCGGAGAATGCCCGCGCGGTCCGTGATCCGTGACCTCAATGTGCCCGGCGACGCCGTTTTTCGCCAGATACTCGACGAGCGGGGCGTGGTTTCCGGGATCGAAGCCGGGATTGAGATGGATCGCCATGATGTCGAACCGAAACGGCACGATGCGCTGGCGGCGGCGGAGCACTTCCAGCAGGACCCAACTGTCCACGCCCCCCGAAACGGCCACGCCGACCTTTGCGCCGGGGCCGACCATTTCCGTGCGCTGCATGGCCCTGCCCGCGCTTTTGACGCACACCTGCTGCGCGTACGACAGTTTTTCTTTCGCCATCAGGACAACCGCATTTTGAAGTCTTCGTAGCCGAATTCCCGGACAAGCCGCGCATCATCGGTATCCGGGTTCCAGCGCACGATGGAGGGCAGGCGCAGCCCGTTGAAGGTCGTAGTCTTCACCATGCTGTAAATCGCCATGTCCGTAAACACCAGCCGGTCCCCGGCCTTGAGCGGGGCGTCGAAACTGTATTCCCCGATCACGTCGCCCGCAAGGCAGGATTTCCCCGCGAGGCGGCAGGTCCAGCGTTTTTCTCCCGGCTCGCCGGAGCCGACGACCAGCGGACGATACGGCATTTCGAGCACGTCCGGCATGTGCGTCGCCGCCGAGGTGTCCAAAATCGCCACGGGCATGTCCGCGCGCACCACGTCGAGCACGGTGGACACCAGTACGCCCGCGTTCAGGGCCACGGCTTCGCCGGGTTCGAGGTACACCTGCACGCCGTAGCGGTCGCGTACGCGTTCGATGCACCGGCACAGCAGTTCAAGGTCGTACCCCTCTTTGGTGATGTGGTGCCCGCCGCCGAAATTCACCCATGTGAGGCCCCGCAGGTAGCGTCCGAACTTCATCTCGAAGGCCCTGAGCGTGCGGTCCAGCGCGTCCGCGCCCTGCTCGCACAGGGTATGGAAGTGCAGGCCCGAAAGGCCTTTGAGGCCGGGAGGCGGAGTCTGGGCCGGGCAGCCGCCTGCGGACGCGAAGCGTTCGAACTCCCGCAGGCGCACGCCGAGCCGGGAACCGGGGGCGCAGGGATCGTACATGGGCACGGCCCCTTCGGAGTGTTCGGGGTTCACCCGGATGCCGCATTCGATGGGCGTTTCGCGTTCGGCGTTCTTCGCCGCGACCATGCCCTTGAAGCGGTCCCACTGGGCAAACGAGTTGAACAGCACGTGATCGACGGTTTCCAGCAGTTCGGCCATGTCGCTTTCGGAGTAGCCCGCCGCGAAGGCGTGGACTTCGCCGCCGAAGCATTCCCGCGCGAGCCGGGCCTCATCGGGCGAGCTGGCGCAGCAGCCGAACAGCGCGCCTTTCCCGGTCCGGGAAATGAGCGGGAACACGTCCCACATGGCGAAGCATTTGAGCGCCATAAGGATTTTCGCGCCCGTGCGGCGCTGCACTTCGTCCAGAATCGCCACGTTCGCGCGCAGCTTGGCCTCGTCCACAACAAAGCTCGGCGACGGGAACCGCTCCGGCTTCAACTGGTCAAGATAGGTTTTCGTCATAGGAGGTGGGGGAAAGAGTTATCGGGGGAGGGGAGGAGGAAACTTTCTAAAGAAAGTTTCCTCCTC
>CAUHBW010000431.1 GCA_959604115.1 uncultured Bilophila sp.
CCCCCCCAATCTTTTTCAGTCCAACCTTTTTCTACTCGGCCTTGGCGTGCAGCACGTGCACGGCGCAGCCGAGTCACGGGTCGTAGGAGCGGATGACGCGCCCGACGTTGACGGGGCTGCCGGGGTCGGGAACGGGGACGCCGACAAGCGCCTCCTCGACCGCGCCGCGCTGCCCTGCGTCGTCACGGGGCGAACAGTTCCACATGGACGCCGCCACCACGGCGTAATCGTCGATCACGCCGTTCTTGACCCGCATGTAGTGACAGAGCGCGCCGCGCGGAGCTTCGGTAAAGGCGATGCCCTCCCCTTCTCTCGGCACCTCGGGCAAAACGAACGTCTGCGCGCCCGGCTCAAGCTCGCGCAGCCAGTAGGCGATCATCCCGATGGTCTGATACACCTCCTCGGCGCGGGCCACATTCCGGCCCATGATCGAAAAGGCCCGATCTTCGCCGATCTGGCGGAACGTCTCAGCCTTGAGGCCGAACTGCCGCATGAAGAACCGCTGCCCGTGCGGGGAAAGCGGCTTGTCGTTGATCCACATGCGGGCCAGCGGACCGACCTCCACCCGGTGCCCGGCGTAGACCGGAGCCTTGATGAAACTGTACGCTCCGGACTTGTCCACCTGCGGATTGCTCTCGGAACGGGGAATGGGCGTGCCGGAAGACGCCGGAGCGAACCACGAATACCGCACGTCCTCAAGAATGCGGCTGCCGTCGAACGGCTCGTCGCGACCGTCGAGGTACGCGCCGGGCATGAAGAAATGGGTTCCGGGATCCGCCAGCGGAAACACGCCCACGCAGAGCGCGTTGCGGTAGCCGTGCGCCATCTCGAACATGTCGGGGTAGCGCGAGGCGATGGTGTACACCAAGGGCAGATACCGCTTCTCGACGAACTCGGTCACGCGCCGCATGCGGGCCGCGTATTCGAGGATCGTCTCCATATCGGGAATCTGCGCCGCGCCGCCGGCAAGGATGCCCTGCAAATGCGGCATGCGCCCGCCGAAAAGCGCCACCAGCTGGTGGCACACCTGCCGGACCTCCAACGCCTCGATGTATTCGTCCACCGCCAGCGTGTTCTGCGATTCGTTCAGCCGCAGATCGGGCTGCGCGTAACGCGGAATGAAGGGAGCCGTATCCGGCCCCCGGAAATAGTCCTGTCCGGCGAGATGGTAAAAATGCAGGATGTTCGATTGCAGGTAGTTGCCCGCCAGCATCAGGTTTCGGGCGATGCGCCCGTTGCCCGGCACCTCGGTCCCGCACAGGGCCTCCAGCGCCATCGACGAGGCGGTGGCGTGGGCCACGGGACATACGCCGCAGATACGCTGCACGATCTGCGAGGCGTCGCGGGGATTGCGCCCGCGCAGGATGGCTTCAAACCCCCGGAACATGCCGCCGGTGATCCAGGCGTCGGCGACCTTGCCGTCCTCCACCTGCACCTCGACTTTCAGGTGCCCCTCAAGACGGGTTACGGGATCGATGGCGATAACGGTCTTGCTCATGCTGCCTCCGGGCGATCAGTTTTCATAGAAAGGCGACATGCCGTCGGGAAAATTGGGGGAGGTGCAGCCGACGCAGGTGGCGTTCTCAATGCACCAGTTGACCCCGCCGTTCCACTTGCGCGTGGCGGAGTCGCACCCGCTCCACGGCCCCTTGCACCCCAGCTCGAACCGGCATCCCGCCTTGTCCGTCATGTTCGGCGTGAAGTTGCCGTCCTCGAAGGCGCTCAGATACGGGCAGGTCAGGTGCGTATTCGGATAAAACACTCTGGGCCGCCCCACGTCGTCCAGCTCGCGCAGGGTGGCGTCCACGCCGCCCTCGATGCCCTTGCGCTTCATGGCGTCGAGCAGCATCGCCAGCGTCCCGACCATCCAGTCGGGATGCGGCGGGCATCCGGGCACGTTGATCACCGGCGTGGGGATATTCCGGGCCTTGAGAAACGCGCTCACGCTCACGGCTTCGGTCTGCTGTCCCTTCGCCGCCGGAATGCCGCCGTAGGAGGAGCACGTACCTGCCGCGATGACGACCGCCGCGCCGCGAGCCATGATGTCGGTGGATTCGGCCACGGTATATTCGTGGTGGTCCACTTCGCCCACGACGCAGTATTTGCCGCTCGCCTTCAGCGGGATGGACCCTTCGACGATGTACACGTACTGCCCCGTAAACTCGTTCGCCTTGTCGAGCATGGTCTGGAAGGCGAGCTGGCCTTCGGCGGCCATGATCGTCGGATGGAAGTGCAGGGAAATGATTTCCAGCAGCACCTTGGCGATGCCGGGGTGGGCGTTGTTGAGCAGGGAAACGGTGCAGCCCGTGCAGCCCTGCCCTTCGACCCAGAACACCGGCGGACGCTGTCCGGTGAGCGTTTCCGCCAGCACATCCCGCACGAAGGGGTGGAACATGCCGGAAACTCCGATTCCCGCCACCGTCCCGGTGCAGATGCGTACAAAGTCTCTTCGGGTGAGTTCCATAGAAAGCCTCTCGGAAAGATAAAAATGACGGGGGAGGGAGTCCGGCGAGGAGCAATCGCACGGCCATCCCTCCCCCAAGGCCCGTCCCCGGAGCCGTCGGACAACGGGGAGCCGCTCCCGGCGGGAGAGCGCGCCGGAAGCGCGCCATTCCACGTTACCGCCCGGCGGGCGAGGATCAATGATTATAGCGTGGCGGTGGGTTAGAGAAGAAAAAAGAGGAATCGGGGGTGGGGAGAGGGACCCTTTCTGAAGAAAGGGTCCCTCTCCCCT
>CAUHBW010000432.1 GCA_959604115.1 uncultured Bilophila sp.
TTCGTGGCGTCCGCACGGGGCGGCGGCGTTCCGCGGGGGCGTCGGTTCTTATGGTCCGGGGGTGCGCCGGTGGTGTCCGGGGCGGCTGGAGGGGGCAGGGGGCGTCGGATGTGCCGGGCCGCCGGATTCGGCGTCCGTAGAGTCTGGGATGCGGGGAAGGGCGGTTACGGCTGCGTCTGGCAGACTCCCCATGAGGTGATGATGCAGGTGAGCTCCGAGGCGGCCCTGTCGAGCGTGACCGCGAAAATCCGGTCGTCCGCGTGGGCCTTGAGGACGTTTCGTTCCTTGTTTCCGTCCTTGGCGGCGTTCGCCAGTTCGTCGAAAAACGCCTTGGGCACGAAGAGCGCGGTGCGGGCTTCGCCGTCGCCGGAGGGCGCGTCGAGCCGTTCCCTCAGCGCGTCCATGCAGGCGTCGGCGTCCATTCCCTCGGCCGCAAGCCGGTACAGGTCCGGCCCCTCGGAAGGCTGCACCGCGAGGGGCATGAAGCCATTGGCGCGCAGGCGGTCGAACAGGTTGCCCGGCAATTCCGCGTCCATGTGCGTGAACAGCACCAGCGCGGCGGCCCTGCCGTCCCGGAACTGCGCCACGCCGGTCCATGCCTTCTCCGGGATCGGCAGTTGCAGCATCCCGGGCACGGAGGTGGGCCCGGCCCCGAGCCGTTCGGCCTCCTCTTCGGTCATGCCCAGACGAAAGTCGGCCGACGGCGACTGGACCGCATCGGGCAAAACGCGGTATACTGCGTCATCATCAGGCGCGTCGGCCGGAGATTCGGCGGTCACGGGTTCGGAAGCCGCCGGGATTGCCGGGATTTCCACGGCCTGTGAAGCCGTCGGCGCGTCGGAGGCCGCTTGCGGAGCCGCGGGAACGGTCGGATGCCGGGAATCTGAAGGCGCAGGCGCGGAAGCCGTGGCGTTGTCCGCCGCCTTGGGGGTGTCGGCGTCGGCAAAAGCCGGTCCTGAGACGAAAAGCAACGGCAATGCGGCGAAAAGGAAAACAAATGTATGTTTCATAAAACATTCCCGCGGAAAAAGATTGTTGGGCGCGTTTTACGGGCTGACAGGAAAACGGTCGGTTTGTCAAGATCGAAGGGGAGTAGGAGCGGGACGGTCACGAATGACATATAAAGAACGCGTTGATCTTGTTTACGAAGCAATATAAGAAGGAAAGACAATTTCTTCAAGGCAGGTGGGAGTCATGGAAGATCGGCTGTACAAATTTGACTGGCAGTTCATCGGGGACATCGAGCTGGGGAGGCCACATCTGGGCAGAATGACCCGTATCGAGATGTACAGGCTGTTTCAGTACACGTTGCGGGATGTATTGGAAGAGGAGCTGGGCACGGAACGGGCCGACAGGATGCTCCATAAGGCCGGATTCCTCGCCGGAACGGAATTTTGCAGACGATATATCACCGGATGCACGGAATTCGGCGCATTCGTCGCCAAGGCCCAGACCGAACTGGAACGGATGGGCGTGGGCATTCTGCATGTCGAGCGCGCGGAGATGGACAGCCTCGAATTCACGCTGACGGTGGCGGAGGATCTCGACTGTTCCGGCCTGCCGGATCTGGGGCACGTGGTCTGCACCTATGACGAAGGGTTCATTTCGGGACTGTTCGAGGCGTTCACGGGCAAGCCCTTCTAGGCGAAGGAAGTGGATTGCTGGTGCACGGGGGACAGGACGTGCCGCTTTGAAGTCAAGCCCAAGGTTTCCGAATAAGATGGCGAAGGCTGCGGTAACGGCGGACGAGGCCGTCGAGCTTCTTTCTTCCATCGTCATGGACCCTCGCTGGTCCGAAGATGCGCTGGCGGACGTGCCCGAGGATACCGACCTCGGCAGGCTCTGCCGCACGCTGGCGGAAATCCGCGCCCATGTGCAGGCGTTGTCGCAGGGCGATCTCAGCCGTGGGAACCGGGCGCGCGGGTTCGTGGCCGGTTCGCTCAAGGCCACGGAGGCGAACCTTCGGCATCTGACGTGGCAGATGGAGCAGGTGGCGAAGGGCGACTATTCGCAGTCGGTTTCCTTCATGGGCGAGTTTTCGGACGCCTTCAACCGCATGAGCCGCGAGATGGGCGAAAAGGTGCGGGAGGTGGCGCGTCTTTTTGAACGTTACAAGCTCTCGACCAACGACCTGCTCACGGGGCTCATGAACCGCAAGGCCTTTTGCGATATGGCGATATCCGAGCTGTGGCGGGCGAAGCGTCTGAGCGATCCGCTGTGTCTGGTTTTGGGGGACATCGACGACTTCGGGCTGATAAACGACCGCTTCGGGCACGCCACCGGAGACAGCATCCTGCGGCTTTTCGCCTGCCGGTTGAAGGAGGCCCTGCGTCCGGGGGATGTCTCCTGCCGCTTCGGCGGCGACGAATTTTTGGTATTGATGCCCCGGACCTCCCTTGAGGAGGCTTCGGCGTGCGCGGACCATATTCGCCGGGCCTGCGCGCAGCCGCCCCTCCCCGAAGGCGCGCTGTCCGAGCTGTCCGTCACCGCCAGTTTCGGGGTGGCCTTCATCGGCGGGGGCGCGCTCGTCTCCACGGGCAACGCCATGAGTCTCCTTGAACGCGCCGTCCAGCACGCGGAGCGCAATCTCGCCAAGGCCCGCCTTGAGGGCGGGAACCGCGTTTGCTGCGAGCCGCCGAATGAGGAAAAAGAGAAAGAGGGAGAGGGAGAGAAAGGCATGCCTCCGGCGGCTGGGGGGGCAGCGCCCCCCCAGACCCCGGCATAACGTCC
>CAUHBW010000433.1 GCA_959604115.1 uncultured Bilophila sp.
TGCCGTCACGTCCGCGCGGGGGCTGGGCGCTTTCTTCGGGTTGCTGCTGCCGGGGGGGTATAATTGATGTTGGGTGGGGAGCGGGGCCCTTCGGGATACGGCCCCCTCTCCCCTCCCAAACCCACCCCTCTTCCCCCGAAGACTTTTGTAAAGGTGGATGACGATCGGGGCGGCGTGACTATTATTGGGTGTATGAACGTCCCCCGGCTGCGCGGGGACGGTCAGCGCAGCAAGCACGGTTGCCGTGCCGGGACGGCTGCGACGGTTGCCCGTACGGTTGCGGGCGGCGGATGTTCCCCGTTGCGTGGGAACGGATGGGAGAGAGACGGAAGCGTCTTGTCCGGTACGGGCGAGGGGCACAGGGAGGCATCATGAGCACACCACCTACCATTCTTATTGTGGACGACGACGGAGCGCACCGGGCGATGCTGCGGACGATTCTGCGGGGCTGGGGATACGCCACGGACGAGGCCGACGACGGCGACACCGCCGTGGAGAAGGTCCGGGAGCGCGCCTACGACGCGGTGCTTTCGGACGTCCGCATGGCCCGCATGGACGGGATCTCCGCGATCCGGGAAATCCTGCGCCACAACCCGTCGATTCCCGTGCTGGTCATGACCGCGTGGCAGTCCGTGGAAACGGCGGTGGCGGCCCTGCGGCTCGGCGCGTACGACTATCTGGAGAAGCCGCTCGATTTCGATCTGCTGCGCCTTACGCTGGAACGGGCGCTCGATCACACGCGGCTGGCGGCGGAAAACCGCGAACTGCGCGAGTACATCCGCGAAAACCCTTCCGGGCTCCTCGGGCGGAGCCCGCGTATGCGCGAGCTTGTGGAGATGGTCAATACGGTCGCGCCCACCGAGGCCACCGTGCTGATCACCGGCGAGTCCGGCACCGGCAAGGAGCGGGTGGCCCGCGCCATTCAGGAGGCCAGCGCGCGGCGGGACAAGCCGTTCGTCACGGTCAACTGCGCGGCCCTCACCGAATCGTTGCTGGAGTCCGAACTCTTCGGGCACGAAAAGGGGGCGTTCACCGGCGCGGACAAACGCCGTGAAGGGCGGTTCCGGCAGGCGGACGGCGGCACGCTGTTCCTCGACGAAATCGGGGAACTGCCCCTGCTGCTTCAGGCCAAGCTCCTGCGCGCGCTGCAACAGGGCGAAGTGCAACGGGTCGGCAGCGACACGCCCATCATCGTGGACGTGCGCGTCATCGCCGCGACCAACCGGAACCTCCGCGAAGAGGTCGGCGAAGGGCGCTTCCGGGAAGATCTGTATTACCGGCTCAACGTCATCGGCGTGGAGGTGCCGCCCCTGCGCGAACGGCGCGAGGACATTCCCGTGCTCGCCACGGCGTTTCTCGAACGTTTCGCGCTCGCCAACCGCAAGGAAATCAAGGGATTCACCCCGCAGGCGATGGACGCGCTGCTCAAGTACGGCTGGCCCGGCAACGTGCGCGAGCTGGAAAACGCCGTGGAGAGGGCCGCGATTCTGTGTCTTGGAGAATACGTTTCCGAACGCGAACTTCCGATGGCCGTTTCCGCCGCGCTCAAGAACGGCGAACCCGTGCCCATTGCGGAGTCCGGGGCCACGGGCGACGAAGCCTCCGGCATGACGCTGGACGAGCTGGAGCGGGCCGCCATCCTGCGCACGCTTCAGGAAACGGGCGACAATAAAAGTGAAGCGGCGCGCAGGCTTGGGATCACGCGTGCGACGCTGCACAATAAATTGCGCCGGTACGACATGGAATAGTTGACAGAAATAAGAATGAATACTATTAAAGAAGCAACGCAAGCAATACTCTCTCGCAAAGGTGGAGTAGACATGAATACGACGCTTCTTTCTTCTCAGGCTCCCTCGCTGGCGGCGTTTTCCGACCAGCAGATCGACTGGAATCTCACCCCCGAAATGGCGGTGACGCTATATCTCGAATGGGGGAACAACGACTGGCGCTCCGAGCATCCGCCGGTCCGTTCCAAGAGCGACGTGGCGACCTACTTTGTGGTCGACGCGTGGCAGGATCCGCTTCAGGTTCGTCTGGTGCGCCGCAATTCCGAATCGGCGGATGATCTCGTCAGCGTGCCGCTGCCGGAACCGCTGGCAAAGGCGTTCCGGGACGAATACGGTTCCCTCAAGGGTGTGTTCGAGCCCACGCCGGTCATCAAGGACTGGCTCAAGCGGGAACTCGGGCAAGCCTGAGCACATGAAAAAGCCGGAGCGACTTCGCCTAGCTAGCCGTCCTCCGAGAACATTTCCCTGACCTCCAAAGCAGAATGGACATGACGAACCTCCATTGACCACGGAACGGCGCGCGGGTGGGCGCGCCGTTCGCCTCCGATGCCCCCCGAAGAGATCGTCTCTTCGGGGGCTTTTGTATGGAGTGGGGCGAGTAAATTGGGGAAGGGGGAGAAAGCTTTCTGAAGAAAGTTTTCTCCCCCTTCCCCAAATCCCATCCCCTCTCTTTCAAAGACTTTCGAATGTATCGAATCCCTCATCATGGTTTTCGTGAAACTCAGGGATTGGACAGTCTTTTTTCCTATTGGGACCATTGGGCTTTCCCTGCGGTGAAAGATTCCGGGGCAAGGGAAACGGCTTTTTGGCAAAGTGCGTCCACGACATACGGGGAAAGCAGCGAAGAGGGATCCGATAAGGTCGAAAGTCTTGGGAGGGAAGGGGGGAGGTTTGGAGGGGGAGGGGAACCTTTCTCCAGAAAGGTTCCCCT
>CAUHBW010000434.1 GCA_959604115.1 uncultured Bilophila sp.
AATACGGGGTGCCGGTGCGCCTGATCAGCGGCGACGACCGGCTTGCCGCCGAAGCCGCCGCCGTCTATCCCAATGCGGAAATCGTGACCGTGAAGGAAGCCCTCGGCACCCGCGCCGCCGTGCATCTGCCGCCCGAGGCGGTGCGCAAGGCCCTGCGCGCGGCGGCCCGCAAGGCGATGGGCAACTTCCTGTGCCGTCCGCTGTCCGTATCCGGTCCTTTCGCGGTGCAGGTCTCCACGGTCCGCACCTTCCACGCCGACCTGTTCTGCATGATGCCGGGCACGACCCGCGTGTCCCCCACCTGCCTCGAATTCATCGCGGACACTCCGTTCACCATCGTTCGGACGCTGAACAGCTTCTCCAGCATGGCGGCGTCGGTCCACTAATCCTCTGACGGAAAAACGCATAAAGGCGCACGGGGGATCGACCGTGCGCCTTTTTTCGTGCCGCCGCACGCGGTTGAAGGACGCGGTATCGCGTACCCGCGCGTTTGCGGTGCGGGCTCGATCGCGGGGGGGCGTCTTTCCGCAAGAGGTTCGGTTTTTCCGGTGAGGGTACGGGAGGGCTGTCCGATGCGAGGGCACCGCGGCGGGGCGAACCGGAAGCCTCGGGCGTCGGGCTTCTCATGGCGTCGTTCGGGAAACGGTCAGCCCGTCTGCTTTTGGGCGCAGGCGATGAAGGCCGCCTCTTCCGCAAGGAACGCGTCCACGATCCGGGGATCGAAATGGCTTCCCCGGCCTTCGATGATGATGCGCCGGGTTTTGTCGTGGGTGAAGGCTTCCTTGTAGACGCGCTTGCTGACGAGCGCGTCGTAGACGTCGGCAAGCGCCATGATCCGGCCGGAAAGGGGAATATCGTTTCCGGAGAGTCCGCGGGGGTAGCCGGTTCCGTCCCATTTTTCGTGGTGGGATATGGCGATTTCGGCGGCGGTGAGCAGAAAATGGTCGTGATCGAGGGATTGGCCCGCCGTATCGATCACGCTTTTGCCGTAGGTGGTGTGCGTTTTCATGACGGCGAACTCTTCCGGCGTCAGCGGTCCGGGTTTGAAAAGGATACTGTCCGGGATCGCGACCTTTCCAAGATCATGCAGCGGAGCGGAGTGGTAGAGAAGGTCCACGGCGTCGCTCGTCAATTCCGGAAACGCGTCTCCCTTGCGGAGGCGGTTGGCGAGGATGCGGACGTACTCCTGCGTCCGGCGGATGTGTCCGTCGTTCTCGACGGTGCGCATTTCCGCGACGGCGGCCATGGATTCCAGCGTAAGCTGCCGGGTCCGCACCACGGAACGGAGCTGTTCCATCGTCTTTTTGTGTTCGCGGGCATACAGTTCCAGCGACAGGACGAGCATCAGCAGCAGCGTGGTCAGCCCGGCCGCGGCGGCGGGGAGAAAGACGCCGCACGTGACGAAGAAGACGGCCGTGAGCCCTAACCCCGCAAGGAGCACGGCGGCGGAACCCAGCCCGGCATAAAGCGGCGGGGCCAGTATGAAGAGCAGCGTGACGGCGACGCCGGACAGCAGGGTCGCGCCGAGGCCGTACAGGTTCGCCCAGTCGGGCCAGATATGAAAGGCGCGGTTGAGGGCGTTGTCGAAAAAGGTGGCCTGTATCTGGGAACCGGCATACCCGGAGGCCGTCGGCGTATGGTGCAGATCCTTGAGCCCGGCCGCGCTCGCTCCGAGAATGACGATCTTCCCGGCAAAGGTTTCCGGGGGAATGTCGCCGCGCAGCATGTCCAGCGCCGGGACCGTGGGGCAGGCTTCCCCGGCGCCGAACCGGAGGAGTATGGAGCCGTCGCGCTGTACGGGCAGGCGCAGCGAGCAGTCGCCCTCGCCGTTCGTCAGGCATAGATCGTATCCCCAGAATGTTTTTTCGACCCGCAGTTCGCGCGTTTTCAACATCTGCATGAGGCTGGCCAGCCCTATGTGCGGGTACAGGCGGCCCTTGTAGCCGTAGAGCAGAAAAAAGCGGCGCAACACGCCGTCCTCGTCCGGGATGGCGTTGATGAAGCCGGACGCGGCCATGCTTTTCTGGAGCGTGGGGATGTTGCCGATCAGGCCCGCGGCCTGCGGAATGCCGTCCAGCCGGTGCCCGTTCTTCACCCGCACCGGGTCGGGAAGGGCGTCCTGTTCCTTGTTGTACGCGTCGGCGAGGAAAAAGACGGCGCCGACGGCGGGGAGGTTCCCGAGAATTTCCGCCAGATAGCCGTCGTTGTCGGTCAGCCCCTCGGGAATGCCCGTAAAGGCGATGTCCAGCCCGAATTCCCTGCGGAACGTTTCCCGGATGACCGAAAGGGACGTCCGGTCCTCTTCGGGAAACAGGACGTCCACGTCCAGCAGGGCGGGATGCCCGCCCTGAAGCACGTCGAGCAGCGCGCCGATCCGGTAGCGGGGCCACGGCCATTGCCCCACGCTGGACAGGGTGCGATCGTCGATGTCGAGGATCGCGACCTGAGGGGAGCAGGTCGCCTCGGCGCGGGCGGCCGCGAGGAAGTCGTACAGCCGGAGATCCGCCATGTGCCAGACGTCGCCGAACCGGAACAGCAGCAGAAGGCAAAACAACAGCGTCACGCAGGCGTGCAGCAGGGGAGAGGCGACGGCTCTACGCGGGAGTTTTACCATATGTAGATTTCGACGCGGCGGTTGCGGGGCTCGGAAACGCCGGGCCGGGTGGGGACGAGCGGTTCCTGCGAGCCGAACGCCTGAAGCCGGATG
>CAUHBW010000435.1 GCA_959604115.1 uncultured Bilophila sp.
AAGGCGCCTCGTCAGATTCCATATGCACTTCTTCTCGCGGGGGCTTGTCCGCCGTCCAGCGCCGGACAAGGCCCCGCACCAGCCACCAGATCAGCCCCGCGCACAGGCATCCGAGAATCAGGCTGACGGTGGTCGTTTCCATATTACAGTACCAGAGCCGTGTTGTCGGTGATGATGGAACGGAGCTTCAGCAGCTCCATGCTGGTGTGCTCGCGGGGACGGGGAAGATCGATGATGTATTCGGTCTTGATGGTTCCGGGGAGCTTGCCTTCCATCAGTACGATGCGGTCGCCGAGGAACAGGGCTTCGTCGATGTTGTTGGTGACGAAGATGACGGTGCGCTTTTCCTGTTCCCAGATACGCGCGGTTTCCTTCTGCATGAACATGCGGGTCTGGGCGTCCAGCTGGCCGAAGGGTTCGTCCAGAAGCATGATGTTCGGAGAGTTCGCGTAGGCGCGGGCGATGCCCACGCGCTGCTTCATGCCGCCCGACAGCTGGTGGGGATAGTGCTTTTCAAAGCCGGTCAGGCCCACCATGTCGATGTAATGCTGCGCGATTTCGTGCCGTTCGTTGGCCGGGATGTTGCGGAGCTTGAGTCCCAGCTCCACATTATCACGGACATTCTTCCATGCAAAGAGCATGTAGCCCTGAAAGACGATGCCGCGGTCCGGTCCGGGGCCCGTAATGGGCTGCCCGTCGAGGGTGACGAACCCGGTGTCGGGCGTTTCGAGGCCGGCGAAAATCTTGAGCAGCGTGGATTTGCCGCACTGGCCGGGGCCGAGGATGACCAGAAATTCGTTTTCGTACACATCGAGGGTGACGTCGCGGATAACCGGCACTTCCTGGTTGCCCTTCTGGATGAAGGTCTTGCTGACGTTCTCACAGCGGAGTTTGAGTTTCGGTTCGCAGTCGCAAGTAGTCATATGCTTTCCTTTCTCAAGCCGTGTGCTTAGAGGTTTTCAATGGTGCGCTTCCAGGGGCAGAGCTTGCCTTCGAGAAGCGTGACCAGAAGGGAAGTGCCGTACGCCGCCGCTGCGATGAGAACCATGCCGCCGAGCACGAGGGTCGGCTGGTGTGTGTCCATGCCGCGCTTGATGAGGAAACCCATGCCGTCGCGGGAGTTCATGAGTTCCGCCGCCAGCACGCATGTCCAAGCGGAGCTGAGCGAAATCTGGAGTCCGGCGAACACGGCGGGGAACGACGCGGGGAAGCACACGTGGAAGATTTCATCCCGGCGGTTGCCGCCGAGGACGCGGATGACGTCGTAGAGGTCCGGGTCAACGAGGCGCACGCCGTTGTACGCGTTCAGCAAACAGGGAACGAAGGTACCGATGATGATGATGAACACCTTGGACATTTCGCCGATGCCGAACCACAGGATGGCGATGGACACCCAGGCGATGGGCGGCATGGGCTTGAACAGGTCGAACAACGGCTTCACGATGGCGTTGACGTATTTGTTCAGGGCCATGAACAGGCCGAGGGGCACGGCGACGATGCTGGCGCTGATGAAGCCGATGAGCACTCGCTGGGTGCTGGCCCAGATGTGGCCCAGCAGGTTGGTGCCGGCGAACTTCATATAGGTCAGGCGGTACAGCTGGTCCACCACTTCCATCGGGCGGGCGAGGGAGTCGCGGAAAATCTTTTCCCGGGCCACGTAGTCCCACAGCGAGAGGAAGAGGACGATGGACACCACGTTCAGGAAATACTTGTTCGTGACGAACTTATAGAAGCTGAAAGGTTCGCGGTTTTTGGAGCGATCAATGGTTTCGTTGGCGATGGAACTTGTCATGCCGGATTACCTCCTGATGCCAGCCAGCAGTTTCTTTTCAATCTGGTCAATGATGAAGCCGATGACTGCACCGGACAGGCCCACGCAAATCATGCCGAGGACGATGATGTCGGGACGACCGAGGCGCCCGCCCATCGTGATGAGGAAGCCGAGGCCGGAGTCGGCGGCCAGCAGTTCCGCGGCGACGAGGTTGGTCCAGCAGTAGGCCAGAGCCAGCTGGAGGGCGCCGAAAACCATCGGCAGCGACGACGGGATGCACAGCTGCGTGAAAATCTGCCAGTTGTTGGCCCCGTATGTGCGGGCCATCTGGATCAGGGTCGGGTTGGTCATACGGACGCCGACGTACGAGTTGATGACGCACGGCACGATGCCCGCAATCCAGATAATGAACACCTTGCCCGCGAGCCCGATGCCGAACCAGAAGACGGTGAGCGGAATCCAGGCGATGGGGGGAATGGGTCGAATCAGTTCGAAAATGGGGCGGAACAGCCCTTCAACCACGTTGAACCAGCCCATGGCCAGCCCCAGCGGGATGCCCACGAGGAGCGACAGCAGGTAGCCGATGAAGGCTTCCTGGATGGAGGTCCAGGCATGCGTCGCCATGATGGCGCCGTCGGGGTTGGGGTTGCCGAGTTTGTCGATGAAGGCGGTGAACACCTGCGACGGGGACGCCAGCAACGTGTTTGGAATGAATCCCGAACGTACCACGCCCTCCCAGAAGGCGAAAAAGACGATGATACTCAAATAGGGAAGGATGGTCAGGAGTAATGGCTGTTTGACGGTTACTTCTTTGTAGGCCATGTGTCACATCCTCGTGTCTGTGCTGCGTTGGAGAGGGGTTCCTCGTCCAACCGGGTTTACCACCAGCGGATAAGTTCGGTGACCTGCTTGCGCAGTTCCACGAAC
>CAUHBW010000436.1 GCA_959604115.1 uncultured Bilophila sp.
CGGAAGGGACTCCTCTCCGTACCGCTTCAACGGCATAACGTTCTACCGGGAAACCGATTCCCTCCGTGAACAAAAAAGGGTAAAAAGGCTCAGCCGTCCAGCCGACGGTTGCCTTTCCATCAACCCGTTTTCGGAGACGCGCATGAATCTGACCGTAGAATACCAGCCGATCACCGAGCTGTTCCGCAACGCCCACGCCGAGGGGCGACATTTCCTCTACGAATTCGAAGTCTACAACCTCCTGAGCCTTTCCGGATCGGAAACGCCGCCCAAGTGTTCCTTCATTCCCCGGAACGCCAAGCCGGTGGAAGAGGAAATCATGTCCCTGCCCGGCGAAAAGGCCGTGCTCAAGATCGTTTCTCCCACCATCATCCACAAGACCGAAGTGGGCGGCGTCCGCATCGTGCCCAAGACGCCCGACAAGGTGCGCTCCGCCGTGCGCCGCATGCTCGCGGAAGTCCCGGAACGGTATACGGAATGGATCGAACGCTGCCCGTCCTCCGCGCCCGCGAGCTACCGGGGGCTGGCGGGAACCGCGCTCCAGAACGCCATCGCCGCCGACATCAAGGGCGTGCTTCAGGTGCAGTTCATGCCGCCGGACTCCGAATCCTTCGGCAACGAGCTGATCGTGGGCCTGCGCCGTACCCGAGAATTCGGCATGGTCATCAGCGCCGGTCTCGGCGGCACGGATACCGAACTCTACGCCGAACGCTTCCGCAAGGGGCAGGCCATCGTCGCGGCCCTGACCGAACTGACGGACGGGGACGCCTTCTTCGAGCTGTTCCGCAAGACCGTCTCCTATCGGAAGCTGGCGGGCCTGACGCGCGGACAGCGCCGCATCGTGACCGACGACCAGCTCATCGAATGTTTCGAGTCCTTCATCCGCATGGGCAACTACTTTTCGCCCACCAACCCGAGCGCACCGTTCGTCATCGAGGAACTGGAAATCAACCCGTTCACGTTTACGGACTATCTGATGGTGCCGCTGGACGGCATGTGCCGCTTCTCGACGCCCGGCGAAACAGTCGTGCCCCGCCCGATCAAAAAAATCGACAACCTGCTGCACCCGCAGTCCATCGGCATCGTGGGCGTATCCGCCAAACGCCGGAACTTCGGGCGCATCATCCTTGAAAACATCATCGATTCCGGCTTCGATCGCGATCGGCTGACCATCATCCGCGAAGGCGAAACCGACGCCAGCGGCGTGCGCTGCGTGCCCAACGTCCAATCCCTGACCGAACCGCTCGACCTGTTCATCGTCGCCATCGGCGCGGAACAGGTGCCGCCGCTGGTCAACGATGTCATCGAGCACAACGCCGCACACACCGTGATGCTCATCCCCGGCGGCCTCGGGGAAACCGAGGAAAGCCGCGACATGACCGCGCGCATGGTCGCCCGCATCAACGAGGCCCACAAGAGTCTCGCCAACGGCGGCGACGGCGGCCCGGCGTTCCTCGGCGCGAACTGCATGGGCGTCATTTCCCGGCCCGGCAAGTTCGACACATGGTTCATCCCCGCCGCCAAGATGCCGGACTACAAGGCGCATCCGGTGCGCCGCACCGCCATCGTCAGCCAGAGCGGGGCCTTTCTGCTGAACCGGTTCAGCCAGACCCCGGAAATGAGCCCGGCCTATCTGGTTTCCATGGGCAACCAGACCGACCTGACGCTCGGGGACATGATGCGCCACTTCATGGATTCCAAGGAAGTGGACGTGATCGCCGTGTATGCGGAAGGCTTCAAGGACCTTGACGGGCTCCAGTTCGCGGAGGCCGTGCGTCAGGCCGTCCGCAACGACAAGCAGGTGATTTTCTACAAGGCGGGTCGGACGCCCGAGGGCAAGAACGCCACCAGCGGGCACACGGCCTCGCTCGCCGGGGACTACATGGTCTGCGAAAGCTGCATCCGGCAGGCGGGCGCGATCATGGCGCGGAACTTCACTGAATTTCAGGATCTCATCCTGCTGGCGGAGACGTTCAGCAAGGCGGTCATCCGGGGCAAGCGTCTCGGCGCGGTCAGCGGAGCCGGATTCGAGGCCGTGGGCATGGCGGATTCGCTCCAGTCCGACGAGTACACCATGTCCCTCGGTGCGTATTCCGAGACGACCATGCAGGCTATGAAGCAGCTTATCGTATCCAAGAAACTGGAAAAGCTGGTTCCGATCAAAAACCCGCTGGACATCAATCCCGGCGCGGACGACGAGACGCACGCCTGTATGGCCGAGCTGATGCTCAACGACGAAAACATCGACGCCGTGGTCATCGGGCTTGATCCCCTGTCTCCGGTGACGCATTCGCTGGCGGAAACGGACATCGAGGCGTTCCGAATGGACGCGCCCGACGGCATTCTGACGCTGCTTTCCGACGTACGTTCGCGCACCTCCAAGCCGATGGTGGCGGTCATGGACGGCGGCGAGAAATTCGAGCCTCTCCGCAAGGCGCTCCGCGAACGCGGCATCCCGGTGTTCCCGGTGTGCGACCGCGCCGTCGCCGCGTTGTCCATCTATCTCGAATCCCGACTCGCCGGAGAAGGCTTGAAACACGCTTCCTATTGTTTGTTGAAGTAGGGGCGGAAAACCGGGAAGGGGGGTGAACCCTTTCCAAACAAAGGTTGGGCCCCCCGTGCCGGTTTTCCCAGTGCGGCGGGCGCCGCGTCCCTCCTCGTTCCCAGACG
>CAUHBW010000437.1 GCA_959604115.1 uncultured Bilophila sp.
AGGGGGAGGAGAAACTTTCTCCAGAAAGTTTCTCCTCCCCCTCCCCAATCTTTTTTCTACTTCCGATAAATCTTCACCAGATTGGTGCCGCGAGGCGGGGGAGAGGAGGAAGTGGGCTGCCCGGCGGTGATGACGACGTCCTCGCCGAGCCCGAAGAGGGAGGACGAGGCGATGAAGCGTTCGGCGCGGGCGAGATGGCCCACGTTGTCGTCGCCGACCTGATGCGGGGTCACGCCCCACGAGAAGTTCAGGGCCTTGAGGCTGGTCACGTCGGGCGTCAGGGCGTGGATGGTCTGGACGGGACGTCGGGCCGAGAGCAGACGGGCCGACGCCCCGGAAAGGCTGTGCGCCACGAGCGATTTGGCGTTGGCCTTCTGGGCCAGCAGACAGGCCGCGTAGGCGAGGAATTCGGCGGTCCCGGCGTTTTCGGGCTCCGTGATGCCGCGCGTTTCGGCCATCAGCTCTTCGGCCTTGGAGGCGATTTCACTCATGAACTGCACCGTCTCCACGGGATAGTTGCCCATCGCGGTCTCTTCGGAAAGCATCACGCAGTCCGCGCCGTCCAGAACCGCGTTGGCGACGTCGGTCGTCTCGGCGCGGGTCGGGGACGGGCTGGACACCATCGACAGCAGCATCTGCGTGGCGACGATGACCGGCTTGGCCGCGCGGTTGCAGGCCCGGATGATGCGCTTCTGCATGGCGGGCAGTTCCGGCAGCGGGCATTCGATGCCGAGGTCGCCGCGCGCCACCATCACGATGTCCACTTCCTTGAGGATCGCGTCGAGACGATCCACCGCGTTGCGGCGTTCGAGCTTGGCGATGACCGGGATGTCGCGGTCGCTGTGGCTGCGGATGATCGACTTGGCTTCGCGGATGTCCTCGGGCGACTGCACGAAGGAGAGCGCCACCGCGTCCACGCCGAGGGCGAGGCCGTCCACGAGATCCTTCTTGTCCTTTTCGGTGAGCGCGGGCAGCGGGATGGACTTGCCGGGCAGGGCGAGGCCCTTGCGCGAGGTGACGAGACCGTTGTTGTTGGCTTCGAGCTTGAACAGGCCGTCGGCGCGGTGCTCGACCACGCGGAACTGCAAGGTGCCGTCGGCGAGCACGAGACGGTCGCCCTGTTCCAGTTCGGCGAAAATTTCGGGATGGTCGAACGGAATGTACGGGAGCTCGTCGTTGCTCATCTGCGCCGAGGGGCCGAGCAGCAGGTGATCGCCCTTGAGGACGCTCAGGGAACCTTCGCCGGGGAAGGTGCCGATGCGGATTTTGGGACCGGAGAGGTCTTGGAGGATGGTGATGGGCGTCTTGTGGACGATTTCCAGCTCCCTGATCATCTTGATGAGATCGACGAAGGACGAGCTGTCCCCGTGGGAGAAGTTGAGGCGGAAGATGCGCACGCCCGCGGAAATCAGTTTCGAGAGGACGTCGCGTTTGTTGGAGGCGGGGCCGATAGTCGCCAGAATCTTGGTTTTCATCAGGGAATCCTTTGGTCTTTCCGGGGAAGTGGGGTTCGCCGGGGTGGGCGGTGGGCAAAACGGGCTTTTCAGGGGCAATGGTACGCGCTTACCGTGTTTTCCTGCGGTTTTGCCGCGCTGTCAAGCCCTTTGGCGTGAGCATCGGATGACGAAACGGCGGCGGGACGCATTGCCTTGACTCCGGTTCGGCCCGCGCCGTATATCTGGAGGGTTGCCGTAAGGCATGTTCCCGTAAAACCGTGCGTCGTCCTTTGCCGGGCGGCGTTTTCCATCTAACGACGGCTGGAGCGCCATGAAGCAGATTTCCTGGGATGAAGTGATGAAGCGGCTCGAGATCGCTTCGAAGATATGCAACGACACCTCGCCGGTTCAGGTCGAGGGGCCGATTCACGTCGGCGTGGACCTCGGCACCGCCGACGTGGTGGTCATGGCGGTGGACGACAACGGCGTGCCGCTTTCGGCGTTTCTCGAATGGGCCACCGTCGTGCGCGACGGCGTGGTCGTGGATTATCACGGAGCGATCACCATCGTGAAACGGCTTGTGCGGATGACCGAGGAGCGTCTCGGGCGCAAGATCACCGAGGCGTCCACCTCCTATCCCCCCGGAACGGACGCCCGTCTGTCCACCAACATTCTTGACGCGGCCTGCCTGCGTCTCGTGAGTTCGGCGGACGAGCCGAGCTGTCTGGCGCGTCTGGCAAAACTGGACCGCGCGGCGGTGGTGGACATCGGCGGCGGCACGACCGGCACCGCGATCATCGCCAACGGGCGCGTCGTGGCCTCCGCCGACGACGCCACCGGCGGGCATCACGTGACTCTCGCCATGTCCGGCGCGCTCTCCGTACCTTACGAAGATGCCGAGCTCAAGAAGCGCAGCAAGGACAACCGTCAGTATGCGCCCATCGTCAAGCCGGTCTTCGAGCGCATTTCCGACATCGTGAGGGACCACATTTCTGGCCACGCCGTGGACACCGTGTATCTCACCGGCGGCACCTGCTGCTTCCCCGGCATCGCCCCGCTGTTCGAGAAGGAGCTCAAGCTCAAGGTGGAGTGCCCCGACTACCCCCTTCTGCTCACCCCCCTCGCCATCGCATGTTTGCCGTTGATGGAAGAGTAGGAACGAAGCGTATTGGGGAAGGGGAGGAGAAACTTTTCTGAAGAAAAGCTTTCTCCTCCCCTTCCC
>CAUHBW010000438.1 GCA_959604115.1 uncultured Bilophila sp.
GCCCGGATGGCGACCTCCACGACGTTGATCATTTCCCCGGCGTCGGCGCAGTGCAGGGCGCAGCCGAGAACGGCTCCGGTCTTTGCGTCCACCACGGCCTTGAGCATGCCGGTGGTTTCGTCCATGAGCCGGGCGCGGGGGATGGCGGCGGCGGGAAGCACGGCGACCTTGACGTCCAGCCCCTTGTCGCGGGCGGCCTGTTCGGTGAGGCCCACGCGTCCGAGCGGCGGGTCCATGAACACGGTATACGCCGGATCGCGGTCGCTGATCACGCGCTTGCCTTCGCCGTACAGCGCGTCCCGGATAATGCGGAAGTCGTCCAGCGAAATGTAGGTGAATTGCAGCCCGCCCTTGACGTCGCCCATCGCCCAGATGTGGGGAACGGACGTTTGCAGATGCTCGTCGACGCGGATGGCCCCCTGTTCGGTGAGTTCGACTCCGGCGGCCTCCAGATTCAGTCCGGCGGTCAGCGGGCGGCGGCCCGTGGCGAGCAGAACGGCGTCGGCGGCAAGCGTCCGCTCGGTGCCGTCAAGAAGGAAACGGACTTCGACCTCGGCCTCGGCATCGCGCACGGCGGTTACGGAGGTGCCGGTAAGAATCGTCACGCCTCTGGCTTCCAGCGCCTTGCGCACGCTGTCCGCCACGTCGGCGTCCTCTCGGGCGAGGAAGCGGGGGCTGCGTTCCAGTATGGTGACCTGCGAACCGAATTCCGCATAAAAGGACGCGAATTCCAGCGCGATGTAGCCGCCGCCGAGGATAAGCAGCCGCCGGGGCAGTTCTTCGAGATCAAGCATGGTCGTGCTGGTATAGACGCGCGGGTTTTCCCGGACGCCTTCGATGGGCGGGATGACGGTTTCGCCGCCGGTATTGATGAAGATGCGGTCCCCGGACAGCGTCAGCGTTTCGTCGGCGGTCTTTACCTGCACATCGTGCGGGGAGAGGAAGGAGGCCATGCCGGTGATGACGTCCACGTTGTCGCGGTCGGCCAGCATGGCGTAGTTCTTGCCGCGCAGGAACCCGGTCACTTCGTTCTTGCGGGCGATGGCGCGCTTGTAGTCGGCGGCCTTCTCGGCGAAATCGCGGTTTCCCCGGCACAGGCTCTTGCGGGCTTCATGAACCAGCGTTTTGGTGGGAATGCAGGCGATGTTGATGCAGGTGCCGCCGTACATTCTGTTCGAACGTTCGATGATCGCCACGGACTGTCCCCGATCCGCGAGGAACCCCGCCAGCGTCTTGCCTCCCTTTCCAAATCCGATAATGATGGCGTCGTAATGCTTTTGCATGTCTTTCCCCTTTGGGATGGTTGCGGGTGATTCAGAACGTCTTACTTGAAAATGAACGTGCCGTC
Organism: uncultured Bilophila sp.; assembly: GCA_959604115.1. Classification (GTDB taxonomy): domain Bacteria; phylum Desulfobacterota; class Desulfovibrionia; order Desulfovibrionales; family Desulfovibrionaceae; genus Bilophila. The sequence goes on from CAUHBW010000438.1 coordinate 1,349, forward strand.
ATTGCGGTATACGGGGATTCCCTTGAGAAACCACAAGGTTTGATCCTGCGGGTAGGCTTCCTTGATCATGTCGTAGGCGGCTTGGGCCCGGTGCCCCGTACGGCACAGCAACAGGACGGGCTTGTCGGAGGGAACTTGGTCCATGTGTTGCCGCAGAGTCTGGACCGGGAGCAGCACGGCGCCGGGAACATGGCCCTGCGCAAATTCCTCTTCGGTGCGGACGTCGATGATCGTCAGCTTGTCGCCGAGCGTATCCATCAGTTGCAGGGCCTCCGCCGGGGCGAGAGCGCCCGATTTCGGCAGATCGGCTGCGGGAACGTTCGCCGCGGCAGCGAGGACGAGCGCAAAAGCCATAAACAGGGCGAGATACTGGGCGCGAAACGTTTTCATGGGACCTCCGGTTGAAACAGGGTGTTGTTTTTTTATTGAACGATTGTTAAAATACTCAAGTCGCCGCCGCTGTCAAGCGTTTTTTGGCGGTTCAGCATAAAGGAGTTTGCAATGGGAAGACCGCCTGCGTATGATCATGATACGCTTCTGCATGAAATCATTGATTGTCTTTGGGAGCGCGGCTATGCGGCGACGCCCGTCAGCACCATCGTGCAGGAGACGGGCGTCAACGCGGCGAGCCTGTACGCCCGGTTCGGAAGCAAAAAGGGGCTGATGCTCGCGGCGCTCGAAATGTATGCGAAGGAAACGCTGGAGGGATTGGAGACCCTTCTCGCCTCCGAGAGTCCGGGCGTGCCGCAGGTGCGCGCCGTGCTGGAGCACGCCATGCGGAGCTTTTCCGATCCGCAGCGGCGGGGCTGTTTCCTCGTCAACAGCATCGCCAACATTTCCACGGAGATGCCGGAGTTTTCCGCTGCGGTATCCGGTCACATGGCGCGCATCCGGGAGCTGATCCGCAACGCGCTGGCCGAAGCGCCGGGGTTGCGGGTGTCCCCCGAGGAAGCCGCGCTGTTCGTGCAGGTGCAGGTCTGGGGGATCAAGCTGCTGGCCCGGATGGAACCCGACGAGGAGAGGGGGCGGGTCGTGATCCGGCAGACCTTGAACGCCTTGTTCACCGATGAGGCCATCGCCGCGGCATCGTGAGCGGGCATTGCGCCGTCGGTGCGGAACGGACTGCGGCCCGCGACAAGAAAAAGCGCATCCGGTTTGTCATGAATAATGGCCCATCGGGGCCACGGAAAGAACTTGTTTCGTGATATTTTGTTCTTCTTTTCGCTTGGTTAAAAAAGTGAACCGTCAAATAAAATATATATGAGAGAGCTTGTTCTGTATACGTTATGAAAAAAC
>CAUHBW010000439.1 GCA_959604115.1 uncultured Bilophila sp.
GATCGACGGCGATCCCGAAGGCGTGCGGACTCAGCCTCCCGGTCTTGGCGATGAGCCGCCAATACTGCCCGTAGATCGGGGAAAAATAGTCGGACAACGCCGGAACGGGCCGCGCCGCCCACGCCTCCGCGACGCGCCGGAACGCCGAGGCGGCTGGCGCGGCGAGCCGCACCTTCACCCGCGCATCGAACGGAACCCGGACGATCCCCGCCTCGACCGCACGCCGATCCGCGCCGTACAAGGCCCGAAGCAGCGGATAGCAACGGATGCGCCCCGGGTCTTCGCCGGGCGCGAAATCTGGCCGGGCGGGCTCCAGCGGATAGGGCAGGCGCATCGAGTCCTCGATGTCCGCGTCCTCCAGCAGCTCGGCGGGCGTCTTGGCCCGCCCGTCGTCGTACGGCAGCCGCTCCCCGCCCGAGGTCAGGAACCAGACGCGGCCCTCGGCGTCGGTTTCCGTCCCCGCGATCAGGCCGGGATAGGCTTCGTTCAGACAGTCCAGATCAAGGCGGAAGTCGCCCGCCCAGACCGGAGAGGCACAGAGCAGGCACGCCAGCAATACAAGTCGTTTCAACATAACGGGTTGTCCTTACCGGAAAGCGTTCCCGCCGAGTCTAGCGCGGAACGCCGGAAATGTCGAAGCGCGCCGGACCGGACGCCCCCGGACCGCGAGAAACGGCGAAAGACGAACCGAACGGCGCGGCAATCCTCGCCGTTCCGGCGGACGGCCCGGCTGGGCCCGTACGGCGGCATCCCCCCCGGGGCGGGTCCGGGACGGGTCCGGCGTTGCCCGCGAAAGCGGCGGCGGGCTTCCGGCGGGCTGGATGTCCCCGCTCCCGCCCGGCGGCGCGGCGGGGCCGCATCAGGGCACACTCGAGGCACGTCCGGGCCGCGTCCGCCCTCCGCCCGGCTGTTGACACCCCCGATGATTCTCCCTAGAGCAAAAAAACGCGGAGACGCCAGACGCCGCGCCGCAACGAACCTTTTTCCGACGGAACCCCCACGGAGGTCCAACCATGAAGCCAACCCGCAGAGTTTTCATCAAAACCGGCGCGGCGGCGCTGTGCGGCCTTGCCGCGGCCCCGGCCCTCGCCGCCAAACCCCGGAAGTCCGCCGAATGGACGGAAACCTTCGACGTGATCGTCATCGGCAGCGGACTTGCTGCCTTCGCCGCCGGGCTGTCCGCGCTGGAAAGCGGCGCGAAGCGCGTAATCCTGCTCGAAAAGATGGGCATGATCGGCGGCTCCACGGCGATCAGCAACGGCACCATTTCCGTGCCCGGCAGTCCACTCCAGAAGGCCAAGGGCATCGAGGACAGCCCCGAGGCCATGCTCAAGGATCTGCTCAAGGCGGGCAAGGGCTTCTGCCATCCCGAGCTGACCCGCACGCTCGTCGATCACGGCGTGGAGGCGTTCGAGTTCATCGTCAGGCACGGCGCGAAGTTCAAGGATTCGGTGATGCAGCCCGGCGGCATGACCGCGAAACGCCTGCTCCAGCCGGACGACAACGGCGCGACGGGCCTGCTCGCGCCGCTGCGGGAGACGTATCTCAAGATGGGCGGACAGCTCCGGCTGTGCTGTAGGGTCGATCGCCTGCTCCTCGACCGCGACGGCGGCGTCGAGGGCGTAGCCGCGCGTACGGACTACCATTTCGATACGCGCCTCAAGTCCGACGACATCGAGAACAAAACCGGAACGCCGGTGCGCTACCGGGCGAAACGCGGGGTGATCTGCTGTACGGGCGGGTTCGAGGCGGACCGGGCGTTCCGTTCGCAGGAGCTGCCGCAGTTCGACGGCGCGTTCACGACCGAGCATCCGGGCGCGACGGCTTCGGGCTACCGGCTTCTCGCCGCCGCCGGAGCGCGGATGATCAACGGGTCGCTGTACCGTCCGGCCTTTCCCTGCACGGACGAGCAACCCCTCGGCATGATGATCGATCCCGCCACGGGCAAGCGGTTCGTGAACGAGGACGCGGGGCGCATCCCGGTTTTCCACGCCGCCAGCAAGGTGCTTGCCTCCAACGGGCGGCGGATGCCGCTTTCCATCCTCGACGCGGACGCCTACGAGCTGGTGGCGAACAAGCACCGCATGGAGAAGAACGCGGGCGCGGGCTACGTTTCCAAACACGACACGCTCGAAGACCTTGCCTCCCGTTACAACATTCCCCCCGACGCGCTCAAGGCCACCGTCGCGGAGTACAACGCGATGGCGGAAAAGGGCGAGGACGCGGCCTTCGGGCGCGATTTCTCCAAGACCAAGGCGAACAAGGTGGACAAGGCCCCGTTCTATGCGGTGATGGTGAAGCCGAACCTCACCTACAGCCTCGCCGGCGCGCTCATCACGCCCAAGGCCGAGGTCGTCAGCCTGCTCACCGACGCCCCCATCCCCCATCTCTACGCCGCCGGAGAGGCCACCTCCGGCGTGCATGGAGCCATGCGCCTCGGCGGCTGCGCCATCCTCGACTGCTGCGTCTTCGGCATGCTCGCCGGGCGGAACGTCATGAAGGGGTGAAGGCGAAGATTGGGGGAAGGGAGGAGAGAACTTTCTGGAGAAAGTTCTCTCCTCCCTTCCCCCAAACCCCCATCCCTCCTCTTTCAAAGACTTTCGCCCTTATCGAATCCCTCTTGGCGATGTT
>CAUHBW010000440.1 GCA_959604115.1 uncultured Bilophila sp.
CGGGTAGCAGCCGTTCCGGCGCGCGGGCCGCTATTTCGCTTCCGGCGGGATCAGCCGGTCGGGAATCCGGACGCCGCGTTCGCGGTAGTAGCGGATGGCGCCCTTGTGCAGGGGAATGGTGGACTTGAGGATGTCTTCGGGCTTCATGTGCTCGATGTCGCGCACGGCGTTGGCGAGCTGGGCCTGCGCCTCGAACCCGGCCTTGGTCAGCGTGTACACCGTGTCTTCGGAGAGCCGCTTGCTGGTGATCGCCACGTTCCAGAAGGCCACGGCGTCCACGTCCTCGGTCGCGCTCTTGTAGGTTCCCTTGCGGATGACGCCCGCGCTCCAGTAGGGCTGCTTTTCGAGGACCGTCTTCATTTCGTCCTCGTTCAGCGGGATGAGGCGCACCGCGTGCGAGGCCTCAAGCTCCATCATGAACGGGGCGGGAACGCCGGTCACGCTGAGGCCCGCGTCGATGAGCTTGTCGCGCATGTTGTTGACCTGCGTGCCGGTGGGGACGCTGTTCAGCTTGGCGGGCTTGATGTCCAGAATCCTGAACAGGGTCTGGGTGGCGATGCGCCCGCTCGAACCCGCCGCGCCGCTTGAGGCGATCCTGCCCTGAATGTCCCGCACGGTTCTGATCGGGCTGTCCTTCAGCGCGTAGATCTGGAGGTAGCTGGGGAACAGGGGCAGGAAGGCCCGGATGTCCTCGTGCTTTTTCTTCTGTTCGTTGACCCCGTCGTACATTTCGCCCGTGGCCCACGTGGTGGCGAAGCCGAGATCGATCTCGCCGTTGGAGAGCAGGGTGATGTTGCTGTAGGGGCCGCCTCCCACTTCGACGGACACGTCGAGGTCGGGGTAGGTGTCGTTGATGTACTTGGCGTAGGTGCCGCCGAGCACGTAGTACGATCCGCCCACGATGGACGAACCCAGCAGAAGATGCTGCTTCGCCTCCACGGGCCGGGCCATCAGGCCGAACCCGAGCAGGGCGGCCAGACAACATGTCATGAACCTTTTCATGGGGACTCCTTCCGTTGGCTCATCTCCACATGGAAATGAGCATGATCTCCGCGTGATCCTCCGCAGCCAGTCTGATCTTTTCCTTGCCCGCGATGCGGGCGTGCCCTCCTTTACGGATGTAGTCGTGGTTGAGTTGCAGGGTTCCCTTGACGACGTGGATCAGCAGCCGTTCCCATTCGCCGACGGATTCGACGTATTCCGCGGCGTTCAGGCGCAGGAGGGAAATGGTCGCGTTGCAGTTGATGGCGAGGGGCGGGTAGTCGTGGTGGATGCGGAGCAGCTCGGCGTCGCCGCTCACGATGGGGACGGGCGCGCCCGCGTCCGCGGGGAACAACGCCCCGGCGTAGCGCGGCGGAAGCCGCAGGGCGTTGGGCGTGAACCACGCCGCGAGATAGCGGCAGGGTTCGGTTCCCTTGTTGTAGGCATAGCGCGCGTACCCGTAGCCGGCGGAGATGGACTGCACGCTTCCGGGGGAGAGCACGCCCTCGTTGCCGAGGCTGTCCGCGTGGGAGAGCTGGCCCTTCGTGACCAGAAAGACCTGTTCGATGTCTTCGTGGGGGTGCATGTTGAAGCCGAACCCCGGCTGCATGACGTATTCGTTGAGCGCGATGAGGCTGGCGAAGTGGGTGTTCCACGGGTCGAAGAAGTCGTTGCAGGAGAAGGCGCTGTACAGGTCGAGCCATCCCATGCGCTGGACATGGCGTTTTTCGGCGGGAAAGAGCTGTATCATGTGGTGCCTCGGATGCGTCTCAGCGCGGAGACGGTTTCCCGTCTTCAAGCGACAGGTGCTCGATGGAGTCGGAAATGGCGTTGCCCATGCACGAACGCCAGATGTACATGACCTTCCCGATGATCGGCGAGAAGCGGATCTGCGTCATGTTCAGGATGGCCGGGCTGTACAGGCTGTTCTCGCAGAAGAAGACGAGCAGGTTGCCGCGCGAGTAGCATTTCTTGAGCGACACGCCGACGGGATCGTCCTCGTGCAGGCGGACGGCGTAGATGTCGCTGGTGGGCGAGTTGGACAGGCAGTTGTGGAAGATGACCATGGGCTGGATGTAGGCGACGTCGCCGGGCAGCAGGTAGGGCTTCATGCTGTCGTCCTTCACGAGGATGGCGTAGCAGCGCCGGTAGTTGTCCGCCTGATGCGGGGTGTCGTGCCGGAGCCAGCCGACCGGGCGGGGCGGCGAAAGCGGCTCGGGCACGGCGTGCTGGGAGCCGTACAGGGGAATCCAGCGGTCCGGGTCGGGCTCCTCGCCCCGGTTGGGGAGAAAATCCGGGATGCCGTTCGGGTTGGCGGCCTGCTGCGGCAGCCCCTGATGTTCCGACTTGCCGAGCAGGAAGTCGATGCTCGTGTCCAGCGTGTTGGCGATGCGGACGAGCGTGGCGTAGTCCGGCTCGCTGCGCCGGGCGACGTAGTTGTTCATCCGGGAACGGCTGACCCCGATGCGATCCGCGAAATGGGCCTGCGAAATCTTCTTCTCGTCCAGCAGCTGCCGCAGGCGGTTGCCGAACAGGACGTCAACAACGTTTTCCGGTTTCAAGGCGGGCACCCTCTGGAGTTGCGGTAGAAAACGCGATCCCGGACGGCCGGAACACCGGTCCGCGCGCCGCCGGGACATTCGGGA
>CAUHBW010000441.1 GCA_959604115.1 uncultured Bilophila sp.
GGGGGGGGCGGCCTAACACTTTTGGGGGGGGGCGGTTTTGCGGGGGCCCGGGGTTCCCCCCACCCGGCCCCGCTCCTTCTCCAATACAGGACCGCTATGAGTAAAATCAAATCTTTGCCCGGGAGCCGCCTCTGTTCGAATCTGCCTCAGGAGCGCATCCCCTGGGAAACGAGCGATGACATCCCGAGCAACGGGCACCGCAAGGTCGCCCCGCAGCCCCGCGCCCTCAAGGCGCTGGAGCTTGCGTTGCACATCTCCACGGCCGGGTACAACGTGTACCTCTCCGGCGAGTCGAACCTCGGGCGTACCTACATGCTCCGGGAGTTCCTCGAACCGCGCATCCGCAAGGCCCCCACGCCGCCTGACCTGCTGTACGTCAACAACTTCGACGATCCCGATCGTCCCCTGCTGTTGTCCGTTCCGGCGGGGCAGGGCAGAAAACTGCGTTCGGCGCTCTCGCAGGCGCTGGCCGACGTCCGCAAGGAACTGCCCGTCCGTCTGGACAACGAGAAGTACGTCAAGAAACGTTCCGAGCTGCAGGACAACTTTCAGTCGGTGCGCTCCGGGCTCATCAAGCAGATGGACAAGACGGCGGGCAAGCAGGGCTTCAATCTCGACATGGACGAGCAGGGGAGCCTGACGCTGTATCCGCTGGTGGAGGGCAAACGCCTCAGCGAAGAGGAATACGAGCATCTTGATCCCGCGCTGCGGCAGGGGCTCAAGCGGAAGGGCGACACCCTGCTGCGGGCCATGTCCGGCATGGTCCGCAAGCTCAATTCCGCCGAGCAGTCCTTCCGGTCCGCCGAAAAGACGCTGGAGCAGGAAGTGATCGGCTCCGTGCTTTCCGCCGTGCTGACTCCCGTGGTGGAGCGTATCCTGAAGAACTGCGCCGGACAGGACGGCGAGGTCAATTCCGCGTTGCAGGATTATTTCGAGGATCTGCGGCAGGATATTCTCGACCATCCTGAAGGCTTTCTGCCCCGCGACACGTCGCCCTCTCCCTCGGCCTCGCTCAGCGCCGCGTTGTCTGGCGAACCGCAGCACCCCGAAGGGGACACGTACCTGTATGACGTGAACGTCTTTGTGGACAACAGCGGGAACAAGGGCGCGCCGCTGGTCATCGAGGATCACCCCACCACGGCCAACCTGCTCGGCTGCGTGGAGCGCGAATCCGAGATGGGCGCGCTGGTCACGGACTTCACCCTGATCAAGGCGGGTTCCCTGCATCGCGCCAACGGCGGCTTCCTCGTTCTGCACATTGAGGACGTGTTGCAGCATCCCGGCGCATGGGAAGGCCTGCTCCGCGCCCTGCGGGCGGGTTCCGCGCGGCTTGAGGAAGCGGGCGACGTGCCGGACGGAGCCGTCCGCACCAAGGGCATCGAGCCGGAACCGGTTCCGCTGAATCTCAAGGTGGTCCTCGTGGGCAACGAGGAACTGTACGAGGCGTTGCTGACCAACGACGACCGCTTCGCCAAGCTGTTCAAGATCAAGGCGCACATGACCGAGACGGTGGAGCGCACCGCCGCCGACATCCGGGCGTGGCTCATCCGCGTCGCCGGGATCATCGACGAGACGGGCCTCCTGCCGTTCAGCCGGGGCGCGCTGGCGGGGCTGGTGGATTTCAGTTCCCGCGTGGCCGAGGATCAGCGCAAGCTGTCGCTCAAGTTCCCGCTCATGCGCGACGTGATGATTGAAGCCTCGGCGATGGCCTCCATGCACGGCTCCAGGCTCGTGGAGGCGGCGCATCTTGAGGAGGCGCTCGAAACCCGTCTCTACCGTGCGAACCTCGTTGAAGAGCTTTATATGGAAGAGTACGACCGCGACCTGATCAAGGTGCGGACCTCGGGTTCCGCCGTGGGCCGGGTCAACGGCCTGTCGGTGTCGTGGTACGGCGATTTCGAGTTCGGCCTGCCGCATCAGATTTCCTGCACGGTGGGCGTGGGGCACGGCGGCATCATCGACCTTGAGCGCGAGGCCGAGCTCGGCGGCCCCATCCACACCAAGGCCATGCTGATCCTCAAGAGCTATCTTGTGGACCAGTTTGCGCGGAACAAGCCTCTCGTCATGACCGGCAGTCTCTGCTTCGAGCAGAACTACGGCGGCATCGAGGGCGATTCCGCCTCGGGCGCGGAGCTGGCGGCGTTGCTGTCGGCGCTTTCCGAGGTGCCGCTCAAGCTGTCGCTCGCCATCACCGGCGCGGTGAGCCAGTCCGGACAGATCATGGCGGTGGGCGGCGTGTCCCGCAAGATCGAGGGCTTTTTCGGCATTTGTTCCCGCCGTGGGCTCACGGGCGAGCAGGGCGTCATCGTGCCCCGCGACAATGTGGACCATCTGATGCTCTCGCCGCGCATCCGCGAAGCCGTGGATGCGGGCAAGTTCGGCATCTACCCCGTGGAGCACATCACCGAGGCGCTTGAGTTGCTGACCGGCATCCCCGCCGGGCGGCCCCTCAAGAACGGGGGCTTTACCCCCGGTTCGTTGTACGACCTCGTCGATCGTCGCCTTCAGGAGTTTGGCCACAGCGCCGAGCACGCGTACTGCAAGCCGTTGCGGCGGCGGAAGAAGTAACGGACAAGATTGGGGGAGGGGAGGAGAAACTTTCTGGAGAAAGTTTCTCCTCCCCTC
>CAUHBW010000442.1 GCA_959604115.1 uncultured Bilophila sp.
GGATCAGTTTCTGGCAGCCTTCGGCGTGTCTGGAACCGACGCCGCCGGGCACGGCGTAGACGGAACGGTTCTGCTCCAGCGCGAGGCGGGCGGTGATCAGGCTCCCGCTGCGCGTGGCGGCTTCCACGACCACGACGCCGAGGGCCAGGCCGCTGATGATCCGGTTGCGGATGGGAAAATGTCGGGGATCGGGAAGCGTGCCGGGCGCGTATTCGGAGACGAGCAGGCCGCCGTCGATGATGGACTGGCGCAGTTCGTTGTTTTCCTTGGGATAGCAGATGTCGGGGCCCGCGCCGAGCACGGCGATGGTTCCGCCCGGAAGGGGCAGGGCGGCGAGGTGGGCCTGTCTGTCGATGCCCACGGCGAGCCCGGAAACCACGGTGACGCCCGAAGCGGCCAGTCCGGCGGCGATGGCCCGCGCCGCGCGCACGCCGTCTCTGCTGCATGCGCGGGTGCCTACGATGGCGACGCAGGGATTGCCGAGCAGGGACAGGTCGCCCCGGCAGTACAGGCGGATCGGCGCGTCGGGCAGCTCGCGCAGGAGCGCGGGATACCGTTTGTCCGTCCAGAGAAGGACCGTCCCGGCGAGCTTGCGGGCGGCGTCCCATTCCTTGCGGGCCGGTTCGCGCCAGCGTTCCGAGCGGAAGGCCGACACGACCTCTTCGCGGATGCCCGTCCCGCGCCATGCGTCGGTCCCCCGGACCGCTTCCAACGCCGATCCGAAGGCGTCAAGCAGACGCTTGCGGCCTCTCGGGCCGAGGCCGACGGTATGGGAAAGGGCCAGCGCGGCCCAGAATTCGGCGCGGGACGCGGCGTCCAGAGCACCCAGCGCGGTCGGCACGGGCGGGATATCCACGGCATAGGCCGCGTCGGGAGGCGTTTCGGGCTCGCGCAATTCGCGGAGCGGTTCCTCTTCTTCGGGAAACAGGGCGTCGCGCATGATTATCCTGATGGTAAAGGTGCCGGAAGCATACGGGGAACGGTGGCGGATTTCAAGCGGTTGTCCGGACCGCCGTTTTTTCGGGGGAGCGGCTTCATGTCTCTTCGGCGCTCTTCTCCCGGAATCGGGGAGCGACGATGCCTTTTCCGGATGAAGCTGCGAAAGGTTCTCATGCCGACGCCGCTTCGGCTGTTTTTGGCAATTTTGTCCTGCAAGAAGGGTGAAGAAGTCGTGAGAGTCCCCGGAATATGGCCCAATAACGGGAAAAATGTCACGAATGGTCCATTTTACAAAATGGGATTTTCGTGTTTTACTCGACGATATTCATTATCTTGGAGGCCAGAATGCCAATCAAAGCTGCCGTCATCGGACTCGGCAATATCGGACGTTACGCCATTGAGGCGCTGGAAACCCAACCTGATTTCACCTGCGTGGGCGTTGTCCGCAGAAAGGAATCGATCGGCAAGGAACCCAACAGCCTGCGCGGCGTGCCCGAATACGCCGGCCTCGCGGAACTGGAAGCCGTTTCCGGCAAGCCTGATGTAGTGCTGTTGTGTGCCCCGTCCCGCAAGATTCCCGAAGTGGCGGGCGATCTGCTCGCCAAGGGCTACAACACCGTGGACAGTTTCGACATCCACGATCGCATCGTCGAAACCCTCAACGATCTGGAAGCGCGGGCCCGCGAGGGCAGGGCCGTCGCCATCACCGCCGCCGGGTGGGATCCCGGCACCGACTCCGTGATGCGCGCCCTGTTTGAAGCGATGGCCCCGGTGGGCGTCACCTTCACGAACTTTGGCCGCGGCCGCTCGATGGGCCATTCCGTGGCCGCCCGGGCCATTGCCGGGGTTGCGGACGCCACCGCCATCACCATTCCGATGGGCGGAGGCCGCCATTCCCGTCTGGTCTACGTCGTGCTGGAAGACGGCGTGGCGTTTGAGGGCGTGAAGGCCGCCATTCAGGCCGATCCCTATTTCAGCCATGATCCGCTGGAGGTGCGTCAGGTGGCCAAGGACGAGCTGCCCCGCGTCGCGGACGCGTCCCACGGCGTGCTGATGGAGCGCATCGGCGCTTCCGGCCTGACCGCCAATCAGCGTTTCACCTTCGACATGCGCATCGACAACCCGGCACTGACCGCTCAGGTGCTGGTGTCCAGCGCCCGTGCCGCCGTGCGTCTCTCGCAGTCCGGGCGTTCCGGCGCGTACACCCTCGTTGATGTGCCGCCCATCCTGCTCCTGCCCGGAGAGCGTCTGGCGAACATCGGACGTCTTGTGTAAAAAATTGGGGAAGGGGAGGGAAAACTTTCTGAAGAAAGTTTCCCCTCCCCTTCCCCAAGCCCCATCCCCTCCTCTTCAAAGACTTTCGACTTTATCGAATCCCTGTTGGCAGGACGTTCCTGAGAAAAAGCCCTCTTCAATGAAGAGGGCTTTTTTCGATTCAAGTTGCCTTGAGCGTATTGAATTTGTTGATGGAGAAAGAAAATATGCTCCCTTGGAGCGACGTTTTCGACGCCTTTGGGGAAAGTCCCTCCCGCACCTTCTTTCCTTATCAGAATCAAAGAGCCGTTTTCAGTGCCTTTGGGGAAAACCGTGGGGAAGGGATTCGATAAGGTCGAAAGTCTTGGGAGGACGAGGGGAGGGGGTACCGGGGGAGGGGAGAGGGAACCCTT
>CAUHBW010000443.1 GCA_959604115.1 uncultured Bilophila sp.
GGGGGGGGGTAAGCCCCCCCCCCCCCCCCCCAAAACCACACCCCGCGGTCCCGGCGCCGGGTCGCGCCGCCCACGTACCCGCTTCTTTTCGTCCCGAGGCCGTCGGATGCGCCCCGTTTCAGGTTCGGGAGACGCAGAAGGGTATTCTTCACGGAGCGTTCCGCCGCACCACGGCAACCATGACCCGATGCGTTTGCAGGATCTTCAGAGAGAGGAGAGGAGGAAAGGCAGGCTCAGAGGGGCAAGATTCGCTCCGCCGCCCGCCGTTTCCTTCAAGGGCGGATTCTGGTAAAGGAACCGGCATGAAAACGCTCACCATCGCGATCCCGACCTACAATATGGAACGCTGGCTCCCGGCGGCGGTCGAGTCCTGTCTGTGGCAAACGCACAAGGACATCGAAATCCTGATCATCAACGACGGCTCCACGGACGCCGGCGGCGCGATCGCCGACCGGTACGCGGAGCTCGACGGTCGGGTGCGCCATATCCGGCAGCCCAACGGCGGACACGGGAGCGCGCGCCGCAGGGGGCAGGACGAAGCGACCGGCGACTTCATCACCTGGCTCGACGCCGACGACTTTCTGGCCCCGACGTTCGCGGAAAAGATGCTGGCCACGGCGGAGCGGGACGGCGTGGACATGGTGTGCGGCAACGCCGTCGTGTTTTCGGACAAGACGTTCAACACGCGGCGTTACTTCCCGCACCCCGCCGCATCGGGCCTGACGTTCGCGGCCTCCCCCGACTACTGGAAAAGCAAGGTCGTCTGGCGCTGGATTTTCTCCCTGCCCTTCGTCCGCACGGGAAAGGACGGCGCGCCCTTTCTGTACCCCGACTTCCGGCTCGGTCAGGACGTCTGCTACATGTTCGAGACGCTGCTCCGCGTGAAGGCATTTTCGCAGTGCCCCGACGACGTGTATTTTTTCCGGCAGGAGCACAAGAAATCCTCTGGTTCGCTGGAAACGGAAATCAACCATCAGCTCGCCCATTTCGCGGCGGTGAAGGGCATCCTTCTGCCGCAGGGCCGGATCAAGCCGTTCGTCAAATACGTGAACGAAAACTACTGGCGGGATATCAAGGCCATCGCGCCCCGGCTCTCCGACGAAGAACGCTGGACGGATCGGGTGATTGCGCTCGGGACGGCCCTGTTCCGGGACACCGATCCGGCGTGGTTCGAGGCGTCCTTTCTCGCTCCCGAACTCAAGGCCAACCCGGAGCTGGTCCCGCTGGCCTCGGCGTTCCGCGCCGGAGATACGGCGGCGGCCCGGAATCTCATCGGCGGACTGGCCCGCAACGCCGAGCCGGACGTGGACAAGACCAGCGCGTTCCACACCCTCCGGCGGCGCATCAAGGCGTTTTTCCACCCCGTTTCCCGGATGACCCGAGGCATGCTTCATGACCTCGAACGGCGCGCCGCCTCCCGGAGTCTTCCCAAGCCCTCTTCTTCCCGATAGACTGACCAAATGAACACACCCGGAACTTTTCAGATACACGCCACGGACGGCGCGGCCCGTACCGGCGTCCTCCAGACGGCCCACGGCCCGGTGAACACGCCCATCTTCATGCCCGTCGGCACGGTGGGCAGCGTGAAAGCCATCGCCCCCGACGATCTCCACGCCATCGGCGCGGAAATCATTCTCGGCAACACCTACCATCTGTACCTGCGGCCCGGCGACGAGCTGGTGGCGCGGCGCGGCGGCCTGCACGGCTTCAACGCGTGGGACAAGCCCATCCTGACGGACAGCGGCGGCTTTCAGGTCTTCAGCCTGTCCACGCTGCGGACCATCAAAGAAGAGGGCGTCACCTTCCGTTCGCACCTCGACGGCTCCAAGCACCTGTTCACGCCCGAAAAGGTGGTCGCCATCCAGCGCAACCTGAACTCGGACATCATGATGGTGCTCGACGAATGCGTGCCCGCCGGAGCGGACCACACCTACACGGCCCGGTCCCTGACCATGACCACCCGCTGGGCGAAACGCTGCCGCGACGCCTATCCCAAAGGGACGGCGGGCAACCTGCTGTTCGGCATCGTGCAGGGCGGCATGTTCAAGGATCTGCGTTCGGAATCGGCGAGCCAGCTCATCGATCTCGATTTCGAGGGCTACGCCATCGGCGGCCTGTCCGTGGGCGAAAGCAAGGACGTCATGATGGAAATGCTGTACCACACGGCTCCCATCCTGCCCGCCGGAAAGCCGCGCTACCTTATGGGCGTAGGGACGCCGCTGGACATCATCAAGGGCATCGACGCCGGAGTGGACATGTTCGACTGCGTGCTGCCCACCCGCAACGCGCGCAACGGCACCCTGTACACCTCGCTCGGCAAGCTGAACATCAAACGCCGCGAGTTCGCCGAGGACGACGGTCCGCTGGACCCGGCCTGCAACTGCTACACCTGCCGGACCTTCTCCCGCGCCTATCTGCGCCACCTCTACGTCTCGCAGGAGCTGCTGTCCTTCCGGCTCAACTCCATCCACAACCTGACCTATTTCCTCGATACCGTCCGCGGCGCGCGCGCCGCCATCCGCGACGGCCGTTGGGCCGAGTACAAACGGCGGTATGAAGAATTGTATGAGGTGTAAGGACTTGAAGGGGGGA
>CAUHBW010000444.1 GCA_959604115.1 uncultured Bilophila sp.
GAGGGCGTCCGCGAGTCCGGCGAATGGGGTGCCATGCTGCACCTGTCCGTCGTCAAAAACGTGCTCCTGTTCATCGAGTCCGGAGAGCCGGTTGAGCAGGGCGTTACGGACGCGATCGACGGACTGCGGGGCGGCGGTATCCTGTATGGAGGAAGCGAGGCCGGAAACGCCATTGCGGAAAACGGACTGTATGCTTTGGCTCATGGGCTGTCTCCATTGGCGAGGTTCAGAAACGCAGGGCTTGGGCCATCTGGGTGCGCAGCAGTTCCTGATCGGACAGGTCGAGCGCGGCGGAGGGGCGTCTCCTTTCCGGGGCGTCTCCGGATTCGACGGCGTTGTCCGGGGAAAGGTCAGCGAACAGGTTTTCCAGTTTGTCGCGCAGGGCTTCGGAAGCGGCGGCGGCCTCATGCATGAGGCGATCGAACGCGGCGGGATTCAGCCCGGAGAGGGGATATTGCCCCACAATGGATACGAGAGGATCCTCCACGTCCATGCCGAAAGCCATTCCGACGGGAAGCTCGCCTCTGAGTTGGAGCGTAAGGAGTTCATGGTAGAACGCGGCCAGCCTTTCGGCCGTTCCGTCCGCCACCGACATGAGCGGGGCGTACAGGACCAAAAAAGACTGGTTCTCCGGTACGGCGAGCGTGAGGGTGGTGCGTCCGTAGGGCATTGACCAGAAGCCGTCAGGATCGAGCGTGCGGGGAAGGTCGGCGGGAAGGGCCGCCTTTGAAAGCCATGTTTCGACCAGCGTACGTGCGTTCATACTGTTTCTCTGCCAATTGTTTTGGCTATGCGGCCATATGTTGCGTGAGGAGCGTCAAAAAAGGTGTCTGGCAGTAACATCGCGAAGATGCAGGCTGTGCGGGATTTCCTTGGAATGCCGGTTGAAAGGACGGTAGCATAGGAACGGCACGGGGCAAAGGACGTACCTGCATTTTGGAAAATGCAAGCTGTGTGCCGTATCGGATTCTCCTCCCGTTCTCGGGGACATCCCAAGGTAAGATTTCTTTGAGGATGTTCCGGATTCTGGCGTATCGGACCGTGCCTCGCGTTAATTTTTGTCTTCGCCGTTTCGGGAGAGAATGCAAAAAAAGACCCTCCTTCTGCCGAAGGGCAGAAGGAGGGCATGACGGAGGCTTTCCCGTGAAAGTGTTTCGGGAGAAAAAGGAGCGCTCGATAATATCGCGGAAGTGTTTCGGATAAAATATCGTCAGGCAGAAAGAACGGATGAGAAAGCGGCTAGTCCGTGCTGGATTGAAGGGGGGCGTTTTTTCTGGGTGAAAACAGGAATAATCAAATTGTGCCGAAAGGAGAGCGACATTGTGCAGGAGTCCCGTCTCGTTACAGGAACTCCCATAAACGGAGTCGACAAATGCGGGAGTCTTTGGGGAGGGGGAGAAGAACCTTTCTTCAAAAAAGCTCTTCTCCCCCTCCCAAATCATTTTATTTGCCGGGACTGGCGATCTTCTTCTTGCCAGCGGTCTGATACCGTTTGAAGGCGTCGAGCTCGGCCTTGCGCAGACGGATGGAGTGGGGCGTGACTTCGACCAGCTCGTCTTCGCGGACGAAGTGGAGCGCGTGTTCCAGCGTCATGGGACGTACGGGCGTCAGGGTGACGGCTTCGTCCTTGCCGGAGGCGCGCATGTTGGTCAGCTTCTTTTCCTTGGTCGGGTTTACGTCGATGTCGTTGTCGCGGTTGTGTTCGCCCACGATCATGCCTTCGTAGACCGGATCGCCGGGAACCACGAACAGCTGGCCGCGCGGCTCCAGATTGAAGAGGGCGTAGGCCACGGCGTTCCCGGCGCGGTCGGAGACGATGGAGCCCGTGAAGCGGCTCGGGAAATCGCCGCGATGGGGTTCGTACCCGTCGAGCAGGGAGTTCATGATGCCGGTCCCCTTCGTGTCGGTGAGGAATTCGTCGCGGTACCCGATGAGTCCACGAGACGGGACGGAGAATTCGAGACGGACGCGGCCCGTGCCGTTGTTCACGCAGTTGACCATGCGGCCCTTGCGCTGGGCGATCTTGTCGGTCACCACGCCCATAAAGGCTTCATCGCAGTCAACGTACAGCTGTTCGATCGGCTCAAGAATCTGACCGTTTTCGTCCTTCTTGAAAATGACCTCGGGACGGCCCACGCACAGTTCGAAATCTTCGCGGCGCATGGTTTCGATGAGGATGGCCATCTGGAATTCGCCGCGGCCCTTGACGATGAAGCTGTCCTTTTCCTCGGGTTCTTCGATCTTGATGGCGACGTTGAGCAGGGCTTCCTTGAGCAGGCGGTCGCGGATCTTGCGGGACTGGACGTTCTTGCCTTCGCGTCCGGCGAGGGGCGAGGTGTTGATCGTGAAGCGCATGGCGACGGTAGGCTCGTCAACGCGGAGACGGGGGAGCACGCGGACGGCGTCCTTGGTGCAGATGGTGTCGCCGATGGCAAAGTCTTCCATGCCCGCGATGATGACGATGTCGCCGGGCATGGCGGTGGTGATGTCGACGAGGCGCAGGCCTTCGTAGGCCTGCAGGCGGGTCACGCGCAGGGGAACGGGCACGCCCGCCTCATTGACGCAGACCAGCGCATC
>CAUHBW010000445.1 GCA_959604115.1 uncultured Bilophila sp.
TCTACGCCCCCTCCGGTGAGCGCATCGCCGCCGCCGTCAGCGCGTGGACCGTGATGGACCTCGCCTCCCGCCGCCTGACCTCCCTGCCCGAACACCTCGCCGCCCTGTACCCCGTGAAGACGCTCCCCTGCATCCCCTTCTCGTCCCGCGCCATTCCCCGGCTCCGGGAAGGCGTCCGCAGCGCGGACGTGCTGGTCCGGCGCGACGATCTCGACATCAACGGGCACGTCAACAATTCCCGCTATCTGGGCTGGCTCCTCGAATGCCTGCCGTGGTCGCCCGGCGACAGCCTGATCCCGTCCCTGCTCGACGTGACCTTCCGCGCCGAATGCTTCCCCGGCGACGCGCTGGTTTCCCTGTGCGCGCCGCTCCCCGACGAAACCGACCCCACCGCGCCCGAGGGCTTCCCGCAGGCGCCCTGCGGCCTGCTCCACGTGCTCCGGCGCAGGGACACCGGCGACGACGTCTGCCGCGCCGTAACCCGCTGGACGAGCCGGATCGCGCTGTAGCCCGCGCCGGAAGCCGCCTCTGGGCTCCCACGGGCCTCCCCTGCGGACCGTATGAAAAACCGTCTCGACCGAGACGGTTTTTCGCGTCTTTTCGTGAAACCCCGCGCCGAGGCGCGCGAACGCCGAATACGACACGCCGACGGCGTTTCATGGCGCGCCGCGCCCTTCGCGCCCGACACGTTATAATATGAGAGATACGAACTTTTTTCTCATAATATGCATAAATGCAAAATGGTCTGGTAATGGTTGAGAAAAACGGACGCCGAACCGGCTCGCCGCAACCGGACGAGCGGCCTGAAATCACCAATACGGCGGTTTTTCACAGAAATAAGGCGGAACATATTCCTTCTTTCACAAGGAGGCGGCAGCGACGGGGAGGAGAAAAGTGGGTGAAAAATGGTTGACAAGCGGGCTGATTCCTCCTAGTGGTCATACCAATTCCAGACCAAAAGGACATTCCGTATGACCAAAACAGACGCCTCCCTCGTCGCCGCGCGCCCGCGGCGGAGCTACAACAAGCTCTCGGAACGCCTCCGGCGGTTCATGGCCGAAGGGAAATTCCGCGACGGCGACAGGCTGCCCCCGGAGCGCGCGCTGGCCGAAACCTTCGGCGTTTCCCGCAGCAGCGTCCGTGAGGCCATCCGGGCCCTCGCGGAAAAGGGCCTCCTCGAAAGCCGCCACGGCGACGGCACCTATGTCCGGGTGCCGGACATGGAGCCGCTCAGGAGCGCGCTCCTCGAAGCCGTGGACTCCGAGGGCCTGATGTTCGATGAAGTGACCGAATACCGCCGCATCGTGGAACCGGCCATCGCCGAACTCGCCGCCCTCCGGCGCACCCCGGAGCAGCTCGACCGGCTCAAGATCATCGCCTGCGACCAGCAGCGGCGCGTGCTCGCCGAAGAGGACGACGGCGATCTCGACGCCCGGTTCCACCTCACCCTCGCGGAATGCACGGGCAACCGGCTGCTCGCCGCCACCATGGAACGCCTGAACGCCATCTACGCCAAGGGCCGCACGCCGGAACTGCGCGACGCGGCGTGGCGGCAGTTCTCGGTTTCCTCCCACCTGCGGATCATCGACGCGCTCGAACGCCGCGCTCCCGAAGACGCGCGCAAGACGACCGAAGAGCACATCGACACCGTGACCCGGAAACATCTTTTCGCTACGGCAAGGGATTAGCATGTTGATTTCCATTGCGGTTTACTGTTCGCTCGGAGCCCTCGCGGGGATTCTCGCCGGGCTGCTCGGCGTGGGCGGGGGCATCGTCATCGTGCCCATGCTCGTCTTTGCGTTCAACTGGCTGCATTTCCCGCAGGAAACGCTCATGCTCCTCGCGCTCGGGACGTCCATGACCAGCATCATGTTCACGTCCTTTTCGAGCACGATGGCCCACAACCGCCTGCGCAACGTAGAGTGGAAGGTGCTGGTGCGGCTGCTGCCGGGGCTGATCGTCGGCACCTCGGGCGGTTCGTTCCTCGCCTCGCACATCCCCGCGCGGTTCCTTCAGATTTTCTTCGTGGTGTTCCTCTTTTTCGTGGTGTCGCAGATGCTGAGCGGCAAGAAGCCCAAGCCCTCCCGGCATCTTCCGGGGGCCGTGGGCATGACCGGCGCGGGCGGGGTCATCGGGCTGGTGTCGAGCCTCGTGGGCATCGGCGGCGGCACGCTCTCCGTCCCCTTCCTGCTCTGGCACAACGTCGAGATGCGCAAGGCCATCGGCACCGCCGCCGCCATCGGCTTCCCGAACGCGGTCACCGGCTGCGTCGGCTACCTCATCAACGGCTGGGGCGCGGCGCATCTCCCGCCCTACTCGCTCGGGTACATCTATCTTCCCGCCCTGCTCGGCATCGTGGCGGTAAGCATGTTCACCGCCCCCCACGGCGCGCGCCTCGCGCAGCGTCTCCCCGGGCCCAGGCCCACGCGATGCTTCGCCGTCCTGCTCATCGTCGTCGGTTTGAAGATGTTGTACAGCGCGGTGTCTTAAAAGATTGGGGGTGGGGGGGGGGGGGGGGGGTGGGTTGGGGATTTGGTGGGTCCGCACCCACACGCCCCCCCCCCGCGACACCC
>CAUHBW010000446.1 GCA_959604115.1 uncultured Bilophila sp.
CGGGCTTTCTTTTTTTGTGTTTCCGGGAGACGTTGGCCTTTGAAAAACCTCTACGCCCTTACGGGGCGGGGGCCGAAGATGTCGGTGCCGACGCGGACGAAGGTGGCGCCTTCCTCGACGGCCTGCACGCAGTCGCCGGACATGCCCATCGAAAGTTCCGGCAGCTTGACGCCGAGCCGGGTTTCGAGATCGTCGCGCAGCTCGCGGAGCCGGGCGAAATAGGGCCGGGCGGCCTCGCCGTCGTCAAAGAACGGCGGCAGGCACATCAACCCGCGCACCTTGATGCGGGGCAGGGCCATCACCGCTTCGGCGAGGGCGGGCAGATCGTGTTCGTCGATGCCGGCCTTCTGGGGCTCGTTGCCTATGTTGACCTGAAGGAGCACGGCCTGAGAGGGCACGGACTCCGGCAGGCGGCGGTCCAGCGTTTCGGCGAACTTGAGATTGTCCACCGTGTGGATGAGGGCGAAACGTCCGGTGACGTCCTTGGCCTTGTTGGTCTGAACATGCCCGATGCAGTGCCACTCCACGTCGAGATCGGGGAGCGCGTCCTGCTTGGCAAGCGCTTCCTGCACGTAATTTTCGCCAAAAACCCGTTGTCCGAACCCGTATGCCGCAAGAATGGCCTCCACGGGATGGAGCTTGGACACGGCAATGAGACGTACATCTTCCGGCTTGCGTCCGGCGGCGCGGGCCGCCTTGACGAGGCGTTCGCGCACGGCTTCGAGACGTTCCCCAAGCGCTGCTGTTTCTGACGGATTCATGAGCTAGTACTCCGCTTCCGCTCCAAAGCCGAGGCTGTGCAGGAACTGGGGGTCATCAACCCAGTCCTCACGAACCTTGACCCAGAGTTCGAGGTGAACTTTCTTTTCGATCATATCGCGGATTTCCTTGCGGGCCGCCGTGCCGATGGCCTTGATGCCTTCTCCGGCCCGGCCGATGACCATGGCCTTGTGCGACGGTTTCGCCACATAGATGGCGGCGTGGATCAGCACGCGCTCGTCGTCTTCGTCCCAGACTTCCACATCCACGGCGACGGAATAGGGGACTTCCTGATACAGCTTGTCGAAAAGTTTTTCGCGAATGATTTCGGCGGCCATGAACTTCATGGGAGCCGTGGAAAGCTGATCTTCCGGGAACTGCGCCTCGCCTTCGGGCAGGTGGGTGCGGATAAGCTCGAGGAGCTGCTCCACGCCGTTGCGGCGCAGGGCCGAGGCCGGAAAGATTTCGGCCTTCGGGAACATCTCGGCCACGGATTCCAGCAGAGGCAGCATGCGCGACTTGTCGTGGAACAGGTCGACCTTGTTGACCACCACGACGACCGGACGTTCCTCTTCGGAAAGCGGCTGGATGAGCGGAGCGAGATCGCGCTCCATGAAGTCGGGCTTGCGCAGGTACAGGTCGCCGTCAATGACGAGGACGATGCAGTTCGCCACCGCGAAGCTCTGCCACGCCGACTGGACCATGATCTTGCCGAGCTGCCCGCGGGTCTGTCCGCGCAGGGCATGCACGCCGGGGGTATCCATGAAAATGATCTGCGCATCCTTCTGCGTCAGGATGCCGACGATGCGGTTCCGGGTCGTCTGCGGCTTCGCCGTGACGATCGCGACCTTCTGCCCCACAAGGGCGTTGGTCAGAGTGGATTTGCCCGCGTTGGGCGGACCCATCAGCGCTACCCATCCGCAACGGTGTGCTGTCGCCATACAATCTCCTCAAAAAGCGCAAAAACGTTGGTTGCATACTCCCGCACGCGGCGGGATTTCATCAAATATCTCGGGGTGACGAAAGCGCGATGAGCCGGGCGGGGCGGCGCATGCGCCACTGTCCGGGCTCCACTTCCACCACGTCCTCTTCCCAGACGCCGTCGAGGCGGTACACTCGCCAGAGGCCGGGAGCGAGCTGCTGATCGTGCTCAAGGGTCGCTTCGAACATCCGGGCCATTTCTTCGGTGCAGTAGACGGGGAGGTCTTCCATGCGGCCTTCCGAAGCGAGCAGCGTCGCTTCGTCGTGCTGAATATACTGCATATAGGACGCGGGCGCGAGAACAAAAATGCCCGCGCACTCGGAACGCTGCACCGGCAGCGGTTCTTCGCTGACGAGTTTTTTTTCGCCGCACCCCGAAACGCCGAGGCACGCGGCGAACGCCAGACCCACAGAGAGGCTCCCATAATGCATCTTCTTTACTCCCGGACCGCCGGAAAAGCCATGATTCAGGATGGATGGAGCCGTAAACCGAAATGCCGCCCCGGCGGCGCGGTCCGGCTTCACCAAGGGCTCGCGCCCCAAAATGTCTTCCGAAGGGTCTGTTTCGCTACCGGAATACGCGGCTATCGTCAAGGCGCAGGGGGGGCTGGAGAGTAAAGATTGGAGGGGGAAAGGGGAAACTTTCTCCAGAAAGTTTCCCCTTTCCCCCTCCAAACCTCCCCCTTTCCTCTTCAAAGACTTTTGTAAACGGGACGGATGGCGGCTGCGGCTGTGCGGCGGGCGGAGACTTGGCCGAAGTTTCCCGGCGGTGCCTTTCGGGGCGTGAGCGTCTTTTTTTATAATAAGAACGGACGCGGCGTT
>CAUHBW010000447.1 GCA_959604115.1 uncultured Bilophila sp.
GAGGATCAACGAACTGCTGCGCGATGCCATGCGGAACCCCTTTGAAGGCATCGGCAAACCGGAACCGCTGCGCTTCGATCTTGCCGGGTGCTGGTCGCGGCGCATCAATCAGGAAGACAGGCTCGTCTATAAGCTGGACGACCGGAGCGAGGCACTGATCGTTCTGCAATGCCGATACCATTATTAAAAGCCGTATCGTTCGAGCCGGAAACTGAAGTTACCGGCTCGTTCTTCTCTCCCTTCCCTATTCGGTTGTCAGATAACTTGGTCAGTTAGTATTGAAACATGAGTGATGCGTTCCCCTCTTCGGGGTCTGTGAAGTATTGTTGTCCAGACTGGGACAGGTTGGGTTTTGGGGGACCGAAAGATGTAGACAGTTTGACATTGTCGTTCTTCTCGTTTCCCTTGCCCTCTCCTCCGCCTTTCGGTTTATCCAGTCCAAGAGGATCATCGCCAAGGGGACGGGCACTCATCAATGTGTTATACTGTTCATTGCTCATAGGCTTGCTATAGTCGAGAACCATCCTGCCTTCCATATCCACCGTAGCTTTATAAAGAACACCGGTATTCTTGTCGGGATAATACCCGGCCTGCGCCGTCCGCGTGTAGAAACGGCGCATCCGTTCGGCCTTCGCCTCTTTCGTGCCTGCCCCCTGCGGCCCGGCGATGGCACGTCGCTGCGTGGCGTCTCTGGCCTGCACGTCGAGTCGTCTGTACCCCTGTCGAAGCAGGTCTTCGAGACTCCCGTACATTCCGCCCATCTTTCCGCTTTCATCAAGGACCATCCAGTTGACCCCGCCGGAATAGTCGTCATGGCGGTTCTGGGGGACGACATGGATCGTGTGCCCGTTTTTGGTGAGAGTGATATGCTTGCTCGGATCCATCAGGTTCTCCGCATTCTTCTTTGCCGTCCCCATCCGGTAACGGGCCATCATGGACAGAAGCCGGGTATTCACGGGATGCGGCTTCATGTCGGCTCCCATCACCACGTTCTGCGTGCCGTTCATCATGTCGGCAAGCTGGGCGTTCACTTCCTGCGGGGTCATCACGTCTTTCTTGACCCAATCGCCGTGCTGATCAGAACGAAAGAGCAAATCAAAATTTCCGTCCGGACGGGCCTGCGTCTTGTACGGCGCGGGGAAGGTGGCTGAAATCTCGTTGATGAGCGACGAGTAGGACGTCATGTCCCCTTTGTTGAAGGCCTGCATCGCGGCGTTGACCTGCGGCATGAAAAAGCTCTCGAAATACTTTTGATCACCCGCCTCCCTGTTCTTCAGAAATTCCAGTCGGTATTTTTCGGTATTCATGCGATCATTCATTACTTTCCCGGCAGCCTGCGCTCCATGTCGAGTAAACAGTATCGGGTCACTCTCCAAAGCGGACAAATCCCCGGACGGGCCGAGCTTGCCGACGAGGTACTCATATGCTTTGTTCTCGGCATCGCGTTCATCCTGCTCGTACCGCTTTTCTCCGATCTGCTGCCCCGTCTGCATGGCATTGCCGAGAAAATTCATGCCGACCATCGCATTGCGCCACGGATCGTCCGTGCTGTATTCCTTCGCCATCCCTGCACCTCCTTACAGCCAATAGCTCGCGAGCCCCGTCAGAGCGCCAGCCGCCAACATTCCCCACCCCACAGGCCCGGCGGCGGATGCCGCGCCAGCCGCTTCAGGAGCCGTCGTGGTCAACGCGCCTCCGGCAACGCCTTCAAGCGCGGAACCCGCCGACGCTATCGCCTCGCTGCCTCCGGCGATGGTCCCCATGCTTCCAAGGTCTGCGGACGCCACACCCGCCGGAATAGCCGTAGAGCCTGCCGCCGTGGTGACCGGGGCGAGAGCGTTTACGGCCTCGGTCGCCGCTGTCGTAGCTGCACCGGCTTCGGTTGCCCCGCCCCCGAGCGCCCCCTTCACTCCGCCCCACATGGCTTTGGTGGCCTCGCTTCCGGTGAACATGTCGGCCATGCCCAGACCATAACTGCCGCCTGCGATCATGCTTCCGAGCGCGCCGCCGAAAGTCTTCTTCGGCTCCTTCACTTCCTGCTTCTTCGTCATGCCCGCCGTGGTTGCCGAGGCATTCTGCATTCCCTGTAATGCGGAGTTCATCGGGCTTTGTACCTTGTAAAACGCCATTACTCGTTACCCTCCAAGGAAACTGAGTCCCTGAAAAATGGTGTTCGTAGGAGAACCGGAAAGTTTGTTCTGCGAGACGCTGGCGGCTTTCATGAGACGATCGTAGTTTTCCTGCTCCGCTCCGACCCGGGCCCCGGTAACTGCCTGTGCCGTCTGTGCCGCCTGTTGCGTAGCCAAGGCCGCCTGCGTACCGGCGTAACGCCCGGAATTGGGATTGACGCCCATGCGCGCATTGGACCGCGCCGTGGCGTCGGCCACGTTCTTCCATGCCGAAGAGACATCAGCCTTTGCCAGCCCCATGCGCTCCGCGACGTCCACCCCCTGTGCCGAGGCGGACAGAAAATTCTTCGTCGCCTCAGTCTGCTGCGGGAGCAGTTCGGCCTCGGCTTTCAGTTGCTGCTTGTACAAACCGCTTTCCAGCGGGAGCA
>CAUHBW010000448.1 GCA_959604115.1 uncultured Bilophila sp.
AAGCCCTTTTCCCGATTTTTTTTTTGATCCGGTTGCCCCATCCGCACAGCCGATACCAAAAAAATATGTAATTCCACAGGATAACCGGATCGTCCCGATTCCGTTCCGTCCGGCGCATCGGGCGGTTGCCGCGAGTCAGGACAGCCGCGAGTCTCTCCGGGAGTTTCCAACGCCTCCGGAATCTTTCGGATATTCCGCACCGCACGGATAGACGCCTCCTCCAGCCTGCCCAGCTTTCCGAACAGGCCGATTTTCCGAAGTCTCCTCCGAAGCCTCCGAGCTTTCCGATTTCCGAACCGTCGGAATCTTCCGGCCAATGGGGCACGTCCCCGGAACCTCTCCGCCGTGAGTTCCCGTCGCCGGTTGGGGAGCTCACCGGACCTCCTCCTCCTCCTCCTCCTCGCTTTTTCGAGGGCGCAAAAAAAGCCCGGAACGCGGAGGCTCCGGGCTTTGCAAACGTTCCGCCGCCGTTAGAACGCGGGGAACAGCTTGGCGTCGGTGGGCTTGATCTTCTTGAGGAGTTCCATGCCGGTGTCGGTGTTGGGGCCGATCACGGTGGTCACGGAGAATTCCTTGCCGTTGGAGGCGAAGTAGGAAACGCCCTTGCCCTGCCCCTGAGAGAACGTGCTCATATAGGCGCCGTCCTTCTCGACGGGGTCGCTCGCGTTGACGCCGCCCTGCTTCATGTTGGCGACGGTCTGGGCGGCGACGTCCTTGGCGGGCATGGGGTTGGTGAGGACGGTCACGGTGACGGCGGAGCCGTCCTTCTTGCTCTGGAAGATGGCCATCAGCGTGCCGTCGCCTTCCTGCGCGGGCTGCGGCTGGGTCCAGCCTTCGGGCAGATCCAGCGTAAAGTACTTGGTGGTAACTTTCTCGGCGAACGCCGGGACGGACAGGGCCAGCGTCACCAGACCGGCAAGAACCAGCTTGCCGCACGTTTTGACGAAAGACATATCTCTCTCCTTTAAGAATGTAGGTACAAACAACTGGAGCGATACAGGAAAGCGTGTGCGCTGTCCATTCCTTTCATCCGTAAAAAAAGAAAAGATTCCGGGAGTTCAGGCCGCATGCCCCCGGTCCGGGCGCGATATTCCAAAAAAGACGGAGAGGTGAAGGCGCGATCCCGCCGCGACTGCGGGGAACACGCCGTCCGTCTCCGGCCGCAATCGTCCGCGAGCCGAGCCTCCCCGGATCAGGCGGGGTCGAAGGGTTCCTTCGCCAGCGGCTCGAACGCGGTATACTGCGGCAGAAAGGCCAGCTCCACGGTTCCGGTGCGTCCGTTGCGGTGCTTGCCGATGATGAGTTCCGCGATGCCCTTGCGGGCGGAGTCCGCCTTGTACATCTCCTCGCGGTGAAGGAACATGACGATGTCGGCGTCCTGCTCGATGGCCCCGGATTCGCGCAGGTCCGAGAGCATGGGACGCTTGTCGGTGCGTTCCTCGACCTTGCGGTTGAGCTGCGAGAGGGCCACGACCGGCACGTCGAGTTCCTTCGCCAACGCCTTGAGGGAGCGGGAAATGTCGGAGATTTCGAGTTCGCGGGAGTCCGTGCGCCGCGCGGAGCGCATCAGCTGGAGGTAGTCCACGATGACGAGCCCGAGGCCGTATTCGGCCTTGAGCCTCCGGGCCTGCGAGCGCAGTTCGAGGGTGGTGATGGAGGGGGTTTCGTTGATGAACAGCGGCGCGGTGCGCAGCAGATCGGCGGCCTCGAAGAAGCGCACGCCCTCGGCCTTGCCCAGCCGTCCGGTGGCGAGCTGATCCTGCGGGATTTTGCCCCATAGGCTGATCATGCGCTGGATGAGCTGGCGTTCGGACATTTCGAGCGAAAAGATGCCCACGGGCGCGCCTTCCGAGATGGCGACGCGCATGGCGAGGTTGAGGGCGAAGGCGGTCTTGCCCACGCTGGGGCGCGCCGCGAGGATAATGAGATCGGATGGTTGCAGGCCGTGGGTGATGCCGTCGAGTTCGGGATAGCCGGTGGGCAGGCCGGTGATGCCGCCCGAAGCCGGTTTGAGCACGGCGTCCACGACCTCGCCCACGAGTTCCCGCACGGGCTGGAAGCCGCCGGTGCTGGTGCGGCTGGAAACGGTCATGACGGACTGTTCGGCCTCGTCGATGAGTCCGGCGACTTCCCGCGAGGTGTCGAAGCCCGCCGAGACGATGCGCGCGCCCGCCTCGATGAGCCCGCGCTGGATGGCCTTGTCGCGGACGAGCTGGGCGTAGTATTCGGCGTTGGCCGCGCTGACCCCGGCCTGAGCGAGTTCGGCGAGGTAGGCGGCCCCGCCCGCCTGTTCGAGCAGGTTCTTGTCGCGCAGATGTTCCGCAAGGGTAACAAGGTCCACCGGTTTGTTGTCGGTGTGCAGATCCAGCGAGGCCGCGTACAGGATCTGATGCGCGGGGAGGTAGAAGTCGTCGGGATGCAGGGTGGGGGCGATCTGCCCGAGCACCGAAGGCCGCAGGATCAGCCCCGCCAGCACGGCCCGTTCCGCTTCCGCGCTGTGCGGCGGCACCCGGCGCGCCAGTTCCGTTGTCGCAGTCTCAAGAGTGTTCATGG
>CAUHBW010000449.1 GCA_959604115.1 uncultured Bilophila sp.
GACGCCTTCCTCCACGACGGCGACGTGCTGCTGTGGAACGAACAGGCCAAGGAAGCCGTGCTCTGCAAGATCGACCTCTGCGACGTGCTGGTCATCGAGCTCGGCGGCCTCCAGAAGCTGCCCGCCGACCAGCTCATCGAACGCTGCGTCCAGCTCGGACACGCCCTCGGCAACCAGCACTGGCCCGCCGTCGTGCGGGACGGCTTCGTCTACGTGCCCATGGCGGTGAACCGCCTCGTCATGAATTCGGTCATGAACACGCACCATTTCAAGGACATCACCTTCCGTTTCGCGCCCGGCTCCGAAATCGCCGCGCTTCTCGGCCCCGCGCAGGCCCGCCGCCTCTTCGGCGGCACGGAACGCCCCATGGACGGCGGGCACAGCCACGCCTCCCCCGACGGGCACGCCCACAACCACGCGCACCACATGCACGACCACGACGGACATTGCCGCGACGGCCACTGCCACCGCTGAGAAGCCCGGGAGAACATGCCGTGAAATCGATTCTTTCTCTCTCCAGAATGATGCAGTTCGGCGACTCCATGCTGCCCGTGGGGGCCTTCGCCTTCTCCAGCGGCGTGGAATCCGCCGTGCAGAAGGGCGTGGTGCACGATCCCGAAACCCTGCGCCAGTACACCCGCACCGCCCTCGAACAGGCGGCGAAGGGCGACGCCGTCGCGGTGGTCTGGGCGACCCGGGCGGCTCTTGCGGGAAACCTCAAGGAACTCATCCGCATCGACCATGAGGTTCTCTGCCGCAAGCTCAACGAGGAAACCCGGACCATGACCACCCGCATGGGCAAGAAGCTCGCGGAAATGGGTTCGGACATCACGGAAAACCCGCTCGTCATCGGCTGGCGCGACGCCATCAAGGACGGCCGCACGCCGGGCACCTATCCCGTGTCCCTCGCCGTACAGTTCGTCGTCATGGGCCTCTCCACACAGGAGGAGCTTGACGAGGGCATGCTCGGCGAAGTCCTGACCGTCCACCAGTACGGCGTGGCCATGAGCATCCTGAACGCGTCCCTGCGCCTCATGCGCATTACGCACATCGACATCCAGCGCGTGCTCTACAGCCTGACGCGGGAGTTCGACGCCATGTGCCGAACCGCCATGCGGACGTCGCTGGACCAGATGTCCAACTACGCGCCCATGACGGACATCCTCGCCGCCAACCACGTGAAGGCCCATGTGCGCCTGTTCATGAGCTGATCGGCATCCACCAGTATCTTTCAAGAAAAGGAAACGGAACATGAAGAAAATCACTCGCATCGGCGTAGGCGGCCCGGTCGGCTCCGGCAAAACGGCCATCATCGAAGCGGTCACCCCCGTCCTGATCCGCCGGGGCATCAAGCCCCTCATCGTCACCAACGACGTGGTCACCACCGAAGACGCCAAGCACGTCCAGCGCGAACTGGACGGCATTCTCGAAGCCGACAAGATCGTCGGCGTGGAAACCGGCGCGTGCCCCCACACCGCCATCCGCGAAGACCCGAGCATGAACCTCGCCGCCGTCGAGGAGCTGGAACGCAAGTTCCCCGACAGCGACCTCATCTTCATCGAAAGCGGCGGCGACAACCTGGCCCTGACCTTCAGTCCCGCGCTGGCGGACTTCTTCATCTACGTCATCGACGTGGCCGCCGGGGACAAGATCCCGCGCAAGAGCGGCCCCGGCGTCTGCCAGTCCGACATCCTCGTGATCAACAAGGAAGACCTCGCGCCCTACGTCAAGGCCAGCCTCGAAGTCATGGACCGCGACTCCAGAAAGATGCGCGACGGCAAGCCCTTCATCTTCACCAACTGCATGACCGGCAAGAACATCGAGGAACTCACGGACATGATCATCCGCGACGCCCTGTTCGACTTCAAACCCGCCGAAAAGACGGCCTAGGGAGGGGTGCCATGAGTCAGCTCACCAGCCGCGCCCGCTTCGAGCTCGCCAAAGCCGCCCTCTCCCGCATCGGCCTCGAAGCGCCGGAGCTGCGTCCCTATCAGGACGAGCCCGCGCAGATGCCCAGCGGCACGGTCGGCAAGGACGGGTACCTGCGGCTCGAATTCACCGACAGGGGCGACCGCAGCGTCATGTCGTTCATGGACCGCCGCGTCCCCTTTCTCGTGCAGCGCGCGCTGTACTGGGACGAAGCCATGCCGCAGATGCCCTGCGTGTTCATCATCACCACCACGGGCTGCGTGCTGCAGGGCGACCGCATGGCGCTGGAAATCGAGGTCGGCAAGAACGCCGTGGCCCACGTCACCACCCAGTCGGCGACCAAGGTCCACATGATGAACGCCAACTACGCGTCCCAGATGCAGGACATCGTGGTCGAGGACGGCGGGTATCTGGAATACATGCCCGATCCCCTGATCCCCCACCGCACGTCGCGCTTCCTCTCACACACCCGCGTGTCCATCGCGGAGACCGGGAGTCTGCTCTACGCCGAGGTCGTGCTTCCGGGCCGGAAATACCACCACGAGGACGAGCTGTTCGGGTTCAACCTCTACTCCTCGACCATCGAAGCCATCCGGCGCGGCAGCAACGAAAGGCTATTCG
>CAUHBW010000450.1 GCA_959604115.1 uncultured Bilophila sp.
GATAAGGCCAAAAGTCTTTGAAGAGGAAAGGGAGGGGTTGGGGGAGGGGAAACGTGGGGGTGTTCCTCCCCTTCTGAAGTTTCCCCCTCCCCCAAGAGCCATCCCCCACCCTCCATAAAAAGGAGCACCCAATGGAACAACAAGGGCAGACGACGATTCCGATGACGGAGGCCATGCAGAAGAAGGTCATGGCGGCGAACCTGAGCGAAGTGCGGCACAAGCTGTTCGTGATGAGCGGCAAGGGCGGCGTGGGGAAAAGCTCGGTGACGGTGAACCTCGCGGTCGCGCTGGCGGCGCAGGGCTTCAACGTGGGCATTCTGGACGTGGACCTGCACGGACCCAGCGTCCCGCACCTGCTGGGCAACCACGGCTTCGTGATGGTGGACAACGAGGACGGCAAGCTGGTGCCCGTTCCCTGCGGCGAACGCCTGACCATGATCTCCATCGAAGCCTTCCTTGAAGACAAGGACACCGCCATCATCTGGCGCGGCCCCAAAAAGGTCGGCGCGATCCAGCAGTTCATCGCGGACGTGAAGTGGGGCGCGCTCGACTACCTGCTCATCGACTCCCCTCCCGGAACCGGCGACGAACACATGACCATCCTTGACGCCATCCCCGACGCCCGGTGCATCGTCGTCACCACGCCGCAGGAAATCTCCCTCGCCGACGTCCGCAAGGCTCTGGACTTCCTCAAGGTCGTCAACGCCCCCGTCCTCGGCATCGTCGAAAACATGAGCGGCCTCTTCTGTCCCCACTGCGGCAAGGAAATCGACCTGTTCAAGAAGGGCGGCGGCGAAGCCCTCGCCAGGCAGGACAATCTGCCCTTCCTCGGCGCGATCCCGCTCGACCCCGCCACCGTCGTCGCGGCGGACCTCGGTCGGCCCATCGTCTCCATGCCCGAGGACACCCCCGCCAAGACCGCGTTCCTCAAGCTCGCGGAGGCCGTCCGCGCCGCCGTCGAAAAGCCCGAAGCCTGATTTCCCGGGCCGTTCCCGGAGCGGATTTCCTTTGAAACGTTCCGCCGTTCAAAAGGCCGTTCCGCCGACGAGCGCGGTCTTCGGCGGAATCCGCGCCGCGTTGCGGCGGGCTGCGCCTCCCTTTCAATTGGTAACGCTGAAAGGCTCCAAGGCACGAATACGGACAAAAAAATCATTCCGCGCCCTCTTTTTTTTGAGGCCCTGAAGGCCCCCGAAAAAAGGGGCCGGCTTCCGAAAACGCCCCTTGCCGTCGCACGGCAGGGGCGTTCCGCTTGGGAGATTGTGAAGGGCAACACGTTGATGTTGATGGAAAAAATGGACGGGGGAGAGATGCGGAAGGGAGGAACGGCGGGAGCGCGCACTCCGACCGTTCAGGCGATCAAACGGATTTCTTTTTCAGAAAGATAAAAGATTTCCGGCTGTTTGAGCGCACAGAACAGGTTGATTCCTGAACGGCATCATTTTATCAAGAAATCAAGAGAACTCCCCAACCTGTTTTCCAACCACTCCGGAGGTTGCCATGTCCGCTCTCGCCGTCGAAACCAACGAAACCTTCCACCGCGACAATCTGGTCTGCCATCTCGACACCCTCACCTATGTCTCCCCCGAACACGGCGAAATGGAAACCGTCGTCGAAGTCTGCGAACCCTATGTCGCTCCCGAAGCCAAGGAGTGCAAGGAAGAGCCCGAATGCCAGCTTTTCATCTCTCCCGAGTTCGGGGACGAGATCGAAGCGACCATCTAGCTTTTAACCATCGGAGGAGCGCATGCCGTTCCTAAAAATGGGGGCAAGAACCGTCTTGCTCCCTTTTTTTGCGTCCGGCGGCGGGAGGTCGGGGAAAGGGGCGATGCGGCGGAGCCGACCGGTGGAGAGGCTTCGGCACGACCGGTGCGGGAGCTGCCGGAACCGGTCAGGACAAGGGGACGGTCGATTCGGGAAAGGCCGGAAATCCGCCGCCGCGAGGGATCGGCAAGGCGTCGCCGCGAAGGCGGGCGGTTCATCCGCGCAATACGCTTTCAACGGCAACTGGATACGCCGTTTTCCAACGGAAACCAGGCCCCCCCGCGCCGTAGCGGGGAGGCCCAGGGGGGATATCCGGGCGTTGCCGGATGGGGGGGTGTCGTTCCGGGGCTGCTATCCTTCAACGGGGTTCACGGAACCGACAAAGGGGTGCGGGCCGGAGAAGGTCGGCGCGCAGGGAATCTGGCACACATGGGCGTTCAGCGTTTCGCCGTCCCAGTGGTGGAGGAGATAGCCGGGGGTTTCCATGCGGAAGGTGTCCCCGCCCTCGGGGGAGAGGTCGAGATCGATCTGCATGGACACGGCGGGCGCGGTCAGGGCGAGGCAGCCCGCCCACTGGGTGACGATGGGCCGGTGCATGTGCCCGCAGCACAGGCGCACCCACGGCGCGCGGCGCAGGATCGCGGCGAAGCGGTCCACGTTCTCGAAGGGTTCGTCCATCGCGCCCATGCCGGTGACGAAGGGCGGATGGTGCATGAACAGCAGGGTGGGCACGCCGGGACGCGCCGCCAGCGTGCGTTCGAGCCAGTCGCCCACGAGGTCCG
>CAUHBW010000451.1 GCA_959604115.1 uncultured Bilophila sp.
GCATTCCCCGCCGCATTCCGGGCAGGTGAACGTCCCGTTCTCATAGGTCAGATAGTGGCGGCTGCCGTCGTACCCAAGGCAGTTGGGGCAGGGGAAAAGCTCGCGCCTCAGCATGGCGTCGCGCGCCCGCCGTGCGGCGAGGTTTTCATCCGCATCGCGTTCGAGAGCGCGCTCGATGCAGTCTTCCGGGTGGCCGCAGGTTCCAAAGGCCCCTTCACGTCCGCAGTTCATTCCGTAACACATGGAAATACCCTCGTTTTGATGTTCGGTTCGGCGTCCCAAACCCAATGAAAAAGCCCGGCATGTGTCCGGGCTTTTCGATGGGGCCAGGCATGAAAAAAGGCGGCTCTTTCGAGCCGCCTTAAAGAAAAGGATAGAGAGGAGGGACTAGTCCGGCAGGCCCATCAATCCGAGGACCGAAATGTCTTCGTCGATGTCCGGCCAATGAACGCCACAACCTCGCCCAATGAGTTCCCAGTGGCCCCGTTGTTCGGCGGTGGCGTCCCGCAAACGGGGGAACCATTCCAGAGGAGCGGAAATGGCTCTTCCGTCCGCCAGATCGAAACGCACGGAATGCTCGGTGAAGGAAATATCGAGAACAACCGGTTCACGCGTTATGACCAAAGTGCTCATTCCAAGCCTCCAAAAAGGTCGGGCCATGTTCGCGGACAAGGGCCGCAAGCTGGCTGAGTTCATGCGGTTTCAAACCGAAAGAGGAAGCCAAGTTCACGGGTTCAAGCCAGAACTTGGCTTCTTTTCCCGGGGCCGCGACGTGGATGTGGGCGGGTTCGTTCCCTTCCTTGCTGAAAAAGAAGAAGCGGAAAGGTCCAATCCGCAAGACTGTCGGCATACTGCGGCTCCTGTTTTTGAAAGCATACCCGTACTTTTCGGGATTGCCAATGGTTTCACGGCCTCCGTCCATACGCTTCGACCGTGTTCCGTTTCGACTCCACAATGCGGGGGTTGAGTTCAACGCTCCAGTCCGGCTCTCGCCGTCTCTCAACACGTGTGCCCTCGGCGGCATCCCGTTGTGTTGAGATAAAAATACGAAAATCGTATTTATGATTCAACATAAAAATACGATTTTCGTATTTATTTTCTTCAAAAAAAAAAGCAGCCTTTCAAGACTGCCTTTTTTTATAGGTGGTTACTGTTGTGTATTCAGCTTTCCAAGAGGCCCAGAGCGATCATTTCATCTATAGTTTTTCCAAATGCCCGTGAAAATTCGTATGCCTCCCGTAGAGTCAGGCTACGATGACGACCCTGCTTGTCAGGTCTATAGGTACGCTTGAACTCGCGCAACGAGACGTCGGGAGTAGAAAGTTTCATTGTATTATGAACGAGTTCTTTTAATTCTTTGTTTTGTTCTCGTGCCAGTTTTTCAACGGCAGCCGCGAATACAGTATCCACGCTCATAGTATCCTCCATGTACTTGGATACCATTTTCGTGCCTCCTTTTCTAAATCAAAATATACGAAATTCGTTGACTCTGTTTTACGATTATCGTACGAAAAAAGTCAACGACAACCGGTGATGACTTGTCACCGGTTGGAGGCTCTTTGACAACCAGCCCCGACGAACCCGCCGCCGACGCCGCGCCACCTGCCCATGCAGACTTCGCCGCCGGAGGAACAGGGGGAGGGATGCCCGATGGGATCGGGCCGCGCTTGTGACGCCGTTTTCGAGCTGGGCGCGAAACATCAAAACGCAAACAGGATTTTGATTCTTTTTTACAACTTTTTGCGTTCTTTTTGATTTCTGGTGAAGATGTAAAAAACGGACCCGGTTACAGCATGAAACCGACTCATGTACCCCGGCGGAGCCAGTCCCCGCCGGGGGCGCGCACATCCATGAGGTTCAGGTTCCCGCATGGTTCGATGCGGCGAGCCGATCCCGCCGCATCTTTCATGGAGGCGTACCAACCCCGTGCGCGTCATCCTCACGCACGGTTCGGGACCACGATGGCTCGCGGCCCCTGCCCTGCGCGGCTACTTTTTTGCGGGCAGAAGCTGGTAGCCGAGCTCCCGCGCCATGGCTTCGAGCGGGCGGGCGTCGCCCGTGGCCTGAATGATGCCCATGAACGTCTCCACGCCGAGCTTCGCGCCGTCGTCGCAGGGATTGGTTTCCCGGAGCAGGGTCGAGTATTTTTTGTCCACGGCCTTGGCGATGCTCTTTGCGGGCACCTTGCCGTTGACCACGGCCTCGTGAACGGCCTCAATGACTTTGTTCATATCATCCTCATAAAGGTTCGTGTTGTTTCCTGTGGTTGTCGGACGGTATCGCTCAGGGCCACCGTGGTTTCCCAACCCCAGACACCGACGCGCACGCCGATGCCGCTGGTTCCCGCCGACCCTGCGCGGCTTGTGTCGCAGATCCGGGGAATGCCGGGCACCGTGGGGATAAAGGAGGGGGGAACCTTCACGGCGTTTCCCGGCACTTCACGGGGCTGCGAGGACGGCGGGGATGTTCCCGGACGTCGTAAAACCGTTATTAGCGTATGCTAAAATAAAAGGCAAGCCATATAT
>CAUHBW010000452.1 GCA_959604115.1 uncultured Bilophila sp.
CCCCGAAGTCGAGTTGACCGATCTGCCGCAACTGCTCCAGACGGCCTGCTCCAAAGCGGGCTGGGCCAGTCTTATGCCGGTGCAGTCCCGCGCGCTCCCCTATTTGCTGGAAGGCCGCGACCTCATGGTCCAGTCCCGAACCGGCAGCGGCAAAACCGGAACCTATCTCCTCCCGCTCATGGCGCGGCTGAATCCCGCCAAGCCCGCCGTTCAGGCGCTGATCCTCGTCCCGACCCGCGAGCTGGCCGTTCAGGTGGAACAGGAAGCCAAGGTGCTCTTCAAGGGCAGCGGCTTCACCGTCGCTGCGGTCTATGGCGGCGTCGGATACGGAAAACAGATCGACGCGCTCCGTCAGGGCGTCAGCGTGGTCGTCGGCACGCCGGGCCGTGTTCTTGACCACCTGCTGCGCCGGACGCTGAACCTCGATCATATTTGTTCCCTCATTTTTGACGAAGCCGACCGGATGCTTTCCATCGGCTTCTACCCGGACATGAAGGAAATCCAGCGGTATCTGCCAAAAGCGACGATCCATGCGACACTGTTCTCCGCGACCTATCCGCCCCACGTCCTCAATCTGGCCGGGGAATTCCTGACGAATCCGCAGCTCCTTTCCCTGTCCACGACCCAGATACACGTGGCCGAGGTCCAGCATCTCTATTGCGAATGCAAGAGCATGGAAAAGGACCGCACGCTGATCAAGATTCTGGAAGTCGAAAACCCGGCTTCCGCCATCATTTTCTGTAACACCAAGTCCACCGTCCACTTCGTCACCGCCGTGCTGCAGGGATTCGGCTTCAACGCGGACGAGCTGTCCGCCGACCTGTCCCAGAGCCGCCGCGAAGACGTCCTTTCCCGCCTGCGCAAGGGAACCATCCGTTTCCTCGTCGCGACGGACGTAGCCGCCCGAGGCATCGACATTCCCGAACTTTCCCATGTGTTTCTGTATGAACCGCCGGACGATCGGGAGTCCTACATCCACCGCGCGGGACGCACGGGACGCGCCGGAGCCGCCGGCGTCGTCATTTCGCTCGTGGACATCATGGAAAAAATGGAACTCCAGCGGATCGCCAAGTATTTCAAGGTACCGCTTGTCCAGTACACCGCGCCTACCGACGAAGATGTCTCCAAGGCGGTGGGCGCCCGCGTCACCGCGTTGCTCGAAGCCCGTTTCCGCCAGCTCAGCGGGCTGGAACGCGAACGCATGAAGCGTTTTGAACCTCTGGTGCAGAATCTCGGGAGCGATCCCGAACAGGCGCATCTGCTGACCCTCCTGCTCGACGACTGCTACCAGAAGAATCTGAATCCCACGGCGTTCCTGCCTGCGGGCACGCCGCGCAAAGACACCGAACCGTCCTCTCAGGCCCCCTCCTCCCGCCCGAGCGGCAGACGCCCCCGCGAAAGCGGACCGCGTCGGGACGGCGGACGGCGTGAAGGCCAGTCGTTCTCCAAGGAAGGAAAACGGGACGGCGGACGCGGCGGCTTCAAGGGACGCAAGCGCCCCTCGGACAAACACTCCGACTGATCCGTGGAGCAGACCGTGTCGACAGCGTCCCAAATCTCTCCGCCGGACATGGCGGAAGAGGTGCTGGAAAATTTCTCCGTCCTGCTGGAAGGCATGGATTTCGCCCAGGAGCTTGAGCTCCTGGGCGTTCGGAGATTTCATTTCCGCCAACACAAAAGAGCCGTGCGGGAACTGCGCGCCATGAGCATCGGACTTTGGCATCTGGGGCTGAAACGCTCCTTCCCCGACGACGGGGAAGGTCTTTTCGAACGTTTCATGCTCGGACTCTATGAGCGTGCCCGCACCGCCAAGGAACGTGAACAGGCCAACGCCTTCGATCTGCTCGTGCGCTCCTACATCGACAGGTTCGGAGAGCGGGGCGATGCTGACTTTACGACGGTGAGCGCCCACATCATTTCCCTGTTCAGGCGCAAAACGGAAAACACGGCTCCGCACCGCCTCAAGCTGGCCCTGTGCATGCGAAACGCCTATACAATCATTTTCCGTCATCTTATCTGAAGCCAAGTTCCCCCAACAACGATTCCAACCGTGGAGGACCGTATGCGCGTCATCATCATCACTTCGTCCAGCAATCGCAGCGGCGGTACCCGGCAGGCCCTTTATCAGGCTCAAGGGCTCACCGCTCGCGGACACGATGTGACGCTGTGCCTTCCCCACGATTCGACGCTGTGGGAATTGCCCGGCGCGGACGCCAACCCGCTCTGGCACGCACTTCCCTCCGAGCCCTCCAAGCTCCGGGCCGATGTGGAACGGCTTTTTCCGGCTCCCGACGAGCCGACCATCGTACACGCCTTCCACAACAAGGCCGTCAAACGCGTCGCCTGGTGGGGACTCTTCTGGCGGAACCAGCGCATCGCCTGCGTGGCCCATCGCGGCGTCATTTTCCGTCCGGGCAATCCGCTTCCCTACCTTTCTCCCGCCATGAAGGCCTTTATCCCCAACTCGGAAGCCTGCGCCCGCGCCATCGGATGGTGCTGCCCCAAACACAAAATCCATGTCGTA
>CAUHBW010000453.1 GCA_959604115.1 uncultured Bilophila sp.
CGCCCTGTCCGATTATTTTCCGCGCCCGCTCGGGGACGTCCACCAGATCAGCCGCCCGGTGATCCGCACCATCACCGGCCTGCTCGGCACCATTCCCCTGCCCGACCTGCGCCGGGACGGGCGCATGGCCGAAAACGGCGTGCGCGAAGCCATAACCCGCGTCGCAAACGCCCTGCGCGCCGGGAACAACATCCTGCTCTACCCGGCGGGAGGACTCACCCGCACCGGCAGGGAACGGCTCGGCGGCAACCGGGGCGCGCACACCCTCCGCGTCGCCGTGCCCGAAGCCCGCATCGTGCTCGTCAGGACGGACGGGCTCTGGGGAAGCTCCTTCGGCTGGGCAAGCGGCAAGGCTCCCGACAGCCTGCGCGGCCTGCTCGCGGGGGCGTTCCTGCTCCTCCTCAACGGGCTGTTCTTCATGCCGCGCCGCGAGGTCCGCATCACGCTGACCGAGCCGGAACTCCCCGCGCCCGCCGCTGGAGTCCGCGCGTTCAACGAGGCGCTGGAAACCTTCTACAACGCCGAGGAAACGCCCGCCCTCGCCGTGCCGCGCCACTTCCTGTTCGGGACCGCCCCCCGCGTCATGCCGCCCGCCGCAGCCGCGACGGAATCCGCATCCGGCGCGGCGGACGTGGACCCGGAACTCCGAGAAGCCGTGCTCGGCATCCTCAGGGACGAGAGCGGCGTGGAGGACATCGGCGACGAAATGACCCTCGCCACGGACCTCGGCATCGACAGCCTCGCGCTCGTCAACGTGAGCATGCAGCTTGAAACGCTTTCCGGGCGCTCCATCGAACGGCTCGAAAACCTGCAAACCGTCGGGGACTGCATCCTCGCCGCCGCCGGACTGCTCGGAGGCGCGGAAGACGCCGCCGAACCGCCCGCCGCGTGGTTCGCCTCGGGCGAGGCCCGTCCGCTTTCGGTCCCGGAAGGCGACACGCTGGTGGAAACCGCGTTCCGGCAGGCACTGCGCGCGCCGTCGCGGATCATGCTCGTGGACGGAGCGACCGCCCTGACCGCCCGTGAGGTGATCATGCGTTCGCTCGCCCTCGCGGCCTTCATCCGGGCCGAGAGTTCCGGCGAGGAACGGGTCGGCGTCATGCTCCCCGCCTCCGCCGCCGCGGTGCTGACGTGGCTCGCCGCGCTCATCGCCGGAAAGACGCCGGTCATGGGCAACTGGACGACCGGCCCCGCCAACTTCGCGCACGGCCTCGCCGCCACCGGCGTGCGGCGCGTGTTCACTTCGTCCCGTCTGCTGGATCGCCTTGCCGGGCAGGGCTTTCCCGTGGACGAGCACGCCGGGGTCTGGGTCGCGCTCGAAGACGCGCCCAAGAGTCTGACGCTCGCGGACAAGCTCGGCGCGTTCCTGCGCTCCCGGCTGTTGGGCCTCCCCGGCCTCGGCGCGGCCCTGATGCCCCGCCGCATATCCGCAACCGCCGCCATCCTGTTCACCTCCGGGTCCGAGGCGTTGCCCAAGGCCGTGCCCCTGACCCACGCCAACATTCTGGCGAACTGCCGGGACATCGCGGAAGTGCTCGGGATCACCTCGCACGACCGCATGCTGTCCATGCTGCCGCCGTTCCACTCCCTCGGGCTCACCGGGAACATCGCGCTGCCGCTGGCCTTCGGCCTGCCCGCCGTGTACCACGCCAATCCCACCGAAGACGCGCGCCTCGCCGCCCTGACCCGCCGCTGGAAGCCCACGGTGACGGTGGCCCCGCCGACCTTCCTTGAGGGCATGCTCCGCAAGGCGGGCCCCGGCGATCTGCGTTCCCTGCGGCTCGGCTTCGTGGGCGCGGAAAAGTGCCCGGACGCCGTGTACGCCGCCTTTGCCGAGGCTACGGACGGGGGCATGCTGTGCGAGGGCTACGGGGTTACGGAGTGCTCGCCCGTGGTCAGCGTGAACCGTCCCGAGCGCGCTCGGCCCGGCACCATCGGGCAGCCCCTGCCGTCCGTCCGCGTCGCCGTGGTCGAGATTTCGGAGGCCGTCCCCCGCCGGGTCGCCCAAGGGGAAACGGGCATGCTGCTGGTGTCAGGCCCCAACGTCTTCGGCGGCTATCTCAATGTGGAGCAGGACGCGCAGCCCTTCGTGACCTTTGAGGATCGCGTATGGTACCGCACGGGCGATCTTGTGAGCGAAGATCCGGACGGCTGCCTGACGTTCCGGGGACGCCTGAAGCGATTTGTGAAGATCGGCGGCGAGATGGTTTCCCTGCCGCAGATCGAGAGCGTGCTGCTGGAGGCTTTCGGACGGCGCGGCGGCGGGGAGGACGCCGAGAAGGAGCAAACCGCCGAGGGTCCGGTGCTGGCGGTCGAAAGCGGCGAGGACGCGGCCATCGTGCTGTTCACGACGCTGGGCGTCACCCGCGAGCAGGCCAACGCCGCCCTGCGCGCCGCGCGGCTGTCCGGGCTGTCTTCCGTGGCCCGGGTGCGTCGGCTCTCCGCCATCCCCGTTCTCGGGACCGGCAAGACCGACTACCGCGCCCTGCGGAAGTTGTGTAAGGAAGGGGAATAAGATTG
>CAUHBW010000454.1 GCA_959604115.1 uncultured Bilophila sp.
CTCCACCAGCAGGTCGAAGGCGGCGTCCGCCGGGTCGGTATGCCCGCGCTCGGCGGCGATCTGCGAGATGCTCTTGCCCACGCAGGGCTGGTTGGCCTCGCTGACCACCGAGGAGACGAAGATTTTTTCCCAGCCCACGGACTGCGAGAAGTTTTCCCAGTCCATACGCGTGTCGAGGTCGTGCTTGATGGCGCCGCGCTCCTCGCACAGGGCCCGCAACAGGCCGTCCACGCCCCGGCTGTGGTACCACGGCGGGATGACCACATGCAGGAACGTGCTCCCTGCGGTGTAGGGGTACTGGGCCATTGTGACGTCGATCCCGGCGGCTCGGGCCTCGTCGATGCGGCGGATGAGCGCGGAGGAACGGCCCCAGTTCTTTTTCCCGCGGATCTTGAAGTGGGTGATCATGGCGGGGATGCCGGAGCGTTCGCTGATGGCGATCACCTCCTCCACGGATTCGGCGATGGCGTCGGCCTCATTGCGCATGTGCACGTCGTAGATGCCGCCGTGCGCCGCCGCGGCCTTGGCCACGGCCACCGTTTCTTCAAGGCT
Source organism: uncultured Bilophila sp. (assembly GCA_959604115.1). Classification (GTDB taxonomy): domain Bacteria; phylum Desulfobacterota; class Desulfovibrionia; order Desulfovibrionales; family Desulfovibrionaceae; genus Bilophila. Next base: position 553 of record CAUHBW010000454.1, read on the forward strand.
CTGGTAACGGCTCGGAGGGTAGATCAGCCCGGCGGAGATGCCGCGCGCGCCCTCGTCCATGCACCGGGCCACCAAGTCCCGCATAGCCCGGATTTCATGGTCTTCTGCGGGCCGGTCGGCCATGCCCATGACGCTCAGGCGCACGGTGCCGAGCCCCACGTACGAGGAAACGTTGAGCGGCGGCTTCGCGGCCTGCAGGCAGTCGAGGTATTCCGCGAAGCTGTTCCACGTCCACGGCACGTCGAGCGTCCCGGCAAGGCCGGAAAGGTGCTTTTTCCAGTCGGCCTTGTCGGTGTCCTTGATCGGCGCGAGGGACATGCCGTCCAGCCCGAGGTTTTCGGTGGTCACGCCCTGCATGATCTTGCAGTCCATGATTTCCCCGGCGAGGAGGGGCAGCTCCGAATGGCTGTGCCCGTCCACGAAGCCGGGGCACAGCGCCTTGCCGTCGACGTCCACTACGCGGCGGGCGCGGGCCGTGGAACCGGGGGGCAGCACGGCGGAGACAGTGCCGCCCACTATGCCCACATCCCCGTAGAACCACGGGTTGCCCGTGCCGTCGATGACCTTTGCGTTGCGGAACAGAATATCAAACATGGGAACGCTCCCTCACATGCTGCGGAATCCCCGCGGCGGCGTTAGAACGTGTGCTTCAGCCCGGCGTCGAAGGCCCGGACATTGAGAGCCCGCACTTTGGGCGCGACCCTGTCGGCGATGACGGAACGCCATACGTCGGCGTCGCCCCCGACGAGCTGGGCCAGCCCGCCCATCATGACGCTGTTGAATACGCGGGCATTGCCCATCTTCACGGCAAGCGGCGTGGCCGGGATTTCCCGCAGGCCCGCGCAACGTTCGCGGATGGCGGCGCGGATGCCGTCCTCGTCGGGGTAGTCGGCCTGCCCGGAGCTTACCGAAACGGGATCGATGCGCCAGTCGTTGGCGAGCACGACCGTATCCCTGTTGGTGTAGACGAGCCGCCGCAGGCCCTCCAGCCATTCGAAGCTCAGGTAGTAGTCGGCGGTGCCCCGGTCGATCATGGGCGCGCGGACGTCCTCGCCCCAGATAATGTGGCTGACCACGGAGCCGCCGCGCACGGCGAGGCCGAGGATGTCGGATTTTTTGGCGTCGTGGCCGAGCCGGAGCCCCACTTCGGCGAGGATATCGCTGGCGAGGATGGTTCCCTGTCCGCCGACTCCGGTGATGAGGAAACGGATGGTCTTTTTCATAGGGGATGCGCTCCTTAGGCTTTTTCGGGGCCGGAGATGGCGTGGACGGGACAGATCTGGGCGCAGATGCCGCAGCCGACGCAGGTCACGGGTTCGATGCGGGCCTTGCGTTTCCCGGTTTTGGGATGCTTTTCGTCGGACAGCACCACGGACGGGCAGCCGCTCTGGATGCATTTGCCGCAGGCGATGCACTTGTCGGCATCCACCACGCGGGCCGGTTTGGGGCTGCGGGAGACGAACACGCAGTCCCCGCGCGTGATGAGCACGGAAACCCCGTCGTAGGCGGTGCACTCTTCAAGCGCCTTCCGGACGGCGGCGAGATCGAAGGCATCGGCGGTGAGCACCTTTTCCACGCCGCAGGCGCGGCACAGCCCGGCGATGTCCACCGGGGCCACGGTGCCGAGGGACAGGGTGGTCTCGATGCCGGGGTTGTCCTGATGCCCGGTCATGGCGGTGGTGCGGTTGTCCATGATGATGACCGTGCCCTTGCCCTTGTTGTGGACCATGTTCAGCAGCGGCGCGACGCCCGCGTGGAAGAACGTGCCGTCGCCGATGGTGCACACGGCGGGCTCGGGCAGCCCGGAAAGCCCCATGCCGTGCAGCACGCCCACGCTCGCGCCCATCGCGCCCATGGTGTGCTGGGCGTTGAAGGGCGGCAGCGTGCCGAGGTTGTAGCAGCCAATGTCGCCCGCCACCGGCAGCTTCATCTGGGAAAGGTTGTAGAAGGTGGA